>JAUIBJ010000045.1 GCA_030428025.1 Alphaproteobacteria bacterium | reverse complement strand
GATCGCCGAGGGTGCCAGAGTGTTTACCCCGGACGATCTGATGGACGGCACCGTCCCCTCGGGCCGGGTGGTGGTCTATGACGACGACCATTACTACATGGGCGGCGTTCTGGCCGAGCTGCTGGCCGGCGCTGGCGCGCAGGTGACGCTGGTCACGCCGTCGGCCTTCGTCAGCGACTGGACGAACAACACGCTGGAACAGGCCACGATTCACCGGCGGCTGGCCGAGGCGGGGGTCGAGATCGTGCTCAATCGCGGCGTGGCCGAAATCGGCGCCGATCATGTGGTGTCGAACTGCGTCTACACCGGCCGCACCTTGGCGATCGAGGCCGACGCGGTCGTGATGGTGGCGTCGCGTCTGGAAAATAACGCGGTGTTCACCGCGCTCAAGAAAAGAGAGGCCGAATGGGCCGATGCCGGCATCCGGTCGGTCAAGCTCATCGGCGACGCCAACGCGCCGGGTCCCATCGCCTGGGCAACCTATGCCGGTCACCGCTATGCGCGCGAACTGGACGGCCCCGATATCGGCGACGCGCTGCCCTTCCGCCGCGAGATCACCGAACTGTCGGCGGAGTAGCCTGCGCCCGTCGCCCCTGGCGGGCGGATGGGCGTTTCTTCTGTCCGGGGATGCCCCCGCCCCTCTGCCACGCCTTGCGTCTGCACCGGACGGGTGCGGCCCCGGCAAGCTATCGCAACGCCCGAGAGGTGAGGGCGGGTTGGCCGCGGCTGTCAATCTTTTGGCAATTCCGGTCAAGACCCCCAACGCGGCTTACCCTAACCCTTGGCCATCGCAGTCAGCCAAGGGAGTTCAAGACATGCGCGTATCGACCATCCTTTCCACCCTTGCCCCATTACCTTTCCGGGGCTGCCCCCCGCCGCCAAAGCCGGGACGGCCCTTGACCCGGCCCACGCGATCCCGATCGAGCCCGGCCATCCCAACCGCTTCCGGCATTTCGGTCGATACGATCTCGCCGCTGATGCCCGGCTTCGAGGGACGCATGATGGAGGGGGTTGAGGCGGTCGAGTTCCAGAATGCAAATCCCGCCAACCGCTACGCGATGGAAGGCATGCGGGACGACCGCGCCGCACAGGCAATCAACCGACAGGCGAAGACGCTCTCGGCGGTGGACATCTGGGCCGACCGCCGCTGCGAGACCACGCCACCTTACGCGATCATGCACTGATCGCGGGCAGCGCATCACCAAAGGCGCGCGCCCCGTTTCAACCGAAAAAAAAGGAAACTCCGATGTCCCTCTGGTTCATCCTTCTACTCCAATTCGCCGTCATCGCCTATGCAATGGTTGGCGGCGTCTTCCTCGCATTCTCCGATTTCATCATGCGCGCGCTTGCCCGGACCAGCGGGGCCGGCGGGGCCGAAGCCATGCAGGTCATCAACCGCGAGGTCTTCCGCTGGGTTTTCATGGCGCTCTTCCTCGGACTGGCGCCGGTTTCGCTGCTGATCGCGGGCCATGGTGCGCTCAGCCTGCCGATGCCGGCGGCGGGGCTGTTCGCGCTGGCGGGGATCATCTATCTCGTCGGCTGTTTCGGCGTCACCATCGCGTTCAACGTGCCGATGAACGAGGCGCTGGCGAAGATGGAGGCCACCGCCGACACCACCCGCGATTACTGGACCAAAACCTACCTGCCGCGCTGGAGCTTCTGGAACAGCGTGCGCACCGGCGCCTGTCTCGCCGCCTCGGGGCTACTGCTTTGCGGGCTGGCCTGGATGGCGCAGGGGATGGAGGGGTAGCGGCGAACACCGTCGATGTAGGGTGCGCTTCAGCGCACCTTCCCCGGCCTCCTTTCGCCATGGTGGGCAGGATGCCCACCCGACACATCCCGGCTATCCCTGCTCGCCCATGCGGTGGCGGCCGTCCAGCGTCAAGAGCGGCCCGTAATGCTCGGGCCGCCGGTCGCGGAAGACGCACCAGTAATCGCGGTGCTGCGCCACCTCGTCGAGGTCGAAGCTGTGGGTCAGGACTGTTTCGGTGCCGGTATCGGCTTCCGCCACCTTCTCGCCGAACTGGTCGGCGATGAAGGACGAGCCGTAAAAGGTCATCTCTGTGCCGTTCAGCCCCGCCTCGGTGCCGATGCGGTTGGAGGCGACAAGCGGCATGATGTTGGCCCCTGCATGGCCTTGCTGTACCCGCTGCCAGTGGGGAGCCGAGTTCCAGCCGGTATTGCCCACTTCCGTGCCGATGGCGGTCGGGTAGAACAGGATTTCCGCCCCCATCAGCGCCATCGCGCGGGCTGATTCCGGGAACCACTGATCCCAGCAGATGCCCACGCCGATCCGCCCGAAGGCGGTCTGCCATACCCGAAAGCCGGTATCGCCCGGCGTGAAATAGAATTTCTCCTGATAGCCGAAGCCGTGGGGTATGTGCGTCTTGCGGTAGGTGCCCAGATTGGTGCCGTCCGCGTCGATGATGGCGATGGCGTTAAAGCGCGCGTTGCCGGCCTGTTCGAAAAACGAGACCGGCAAGACCACGCCCAATTCCTTCGCCAATGCCTGAAAATGGCCGATCACCGGATGATCCTCGACCGGCCGGGCGCGCCGGAAATGCTCCGGGGCCTCGTCCTGGCAGAAATAGAGCCCCTCGAACAGCTCCTGCAGCAGCACGATATTGGCGCCCCGCCCCGCGGCCTCGCGGATCAGCCGCTCGCCACGGGCCACGTTTTCCTCCACGACATCGGTGCAGGCCATCTGGGTGGCGGCGACGGTGACTTTGCGCATCGGTTCGGCCCTTCTTCCGGGTGCGGCCCCTTTCGGCCGGCCTGCCCCCTATACCACCGCCTCGCGCTGCCTGCCATCGGCTTCGGCGCATGCCCCGTCCGAACCCGAACGGCCTTAGAACCAGCCCGCCTCCCGCAGATCCCGTTCAAAGGAACGCCCGACCGGGATTTCGGCGCCGTCCCGGGTCAGGATGATCCGTTTGCGATTTTCGCTGCGGATGGCGGCGACAGCAGCGGCTGAGACCCACCAGGACTTGTGCACCTGCCGCCCGTCGGTTTCCGCAAGCTCCCGCTTCGCATCGCTCATCCGGTGCAGGACAAGCCCGTCGCCCTCGTCGGTGAAGACGCGCAGATAGTGATCCTCCATCCGCATGTAGCGGATGGTGCCGGACAGTCCCTCCGGCCTGCGCGACAGGCGTCCGATCAGCGGCAGGAAACGCGCGGGCAGTTCCCGGTCCTCGGCCCCGGACAGCGGCGCGCGGTCGCCCTCGGCCTCCTCAAACAGAGGCCAACGTTCGATCAGCAGATACTGGACGAGGCAGAAGACCAGATTGATGACCGTGACGTTCAGGTAGGTCAGCCACGGCGGCGGGAGGCCGCGCACGGGCGCGACGATGGTTTCCAGAAGCCAGCGCACCTCGAATGTCAGGGGCACGGCGCCGATGATGGCGGTGGCGATCAGCAGGGCCCAGCCCGGCCACCTCTTTGCCCCGAAAGTGGCCCTGACACCGCGCGCAATCAGGATCATCTGCAACCAGCCTGCGGTTATGGCGACGCTCCAGAACGCAGCCTGACCGGGAAGCGCCTCGCCACCGCCCTCCTCGTTGACCGACACCCAGATCATCAGCAGGGCCGTCGCCACGATGGCCACGGCATAGCGCAGAAAGAGGTTCGATCTGAGCGCGGTCATGGCCTCGAACCTGTCTTGCTCCTGTACGGGTCACGTTTCGCGAACTGTACCACGAACCGCTCTTGCGAAGAAATCGCGGCGTTTTTCGAAGGCGTGCTGGATTTGAGGCGGTGGGTTTGCGACCGCCCTAGCCGTCACGTTCCGTCAACAAGGACTCAATCGACATGAAACAGCTCATTCCGACCGCCCTGCTTTTCGGGGCACTGTCAGCAACGGACGCCACCGCCGGCCAGATCGACCTGAAAATGTCCGGTTTTGCCAGCGATGACGGCATGGCTCGTATCGTGGTGATGGAAGGGCGCGATGGCTACTCCGGCGCAACGCCGGTCGCGCTTGTCGCCTCCGTCCCGATCCGCGATGGCGAGGCCGCCTGGTCGGGCGAGGTGCCGCCCGGAACCTATGCCATCATCGCGCATCACGACCGGAACGGGAATGGCGCGTTGGACCGTCCGCTCTTCCAGTTGCCGCTGGAGCCTTACGGCTATTCGAACGGCGCCTGGACCAGCGCCGGGCTGCCGAGTTTCGAGGAAGTAGCCTTCGAGGTGGGCGAGGGTGCCAGTCCGCAGCGCATTGTGATGCGCAGCAATGCCTTCATCACGCTTGCAAAGATCATCGCTACGGCGGCCGTGGCGCTTACAGGTCTTCTGCTTCTGGTCAGCTTCCGCCGCCGCGCCATGTGGGCGGCATGAGAAAGGATACCGATGTGCCCCCCTACTCCTTCCCCTTCACCCGAGCCGGCGCGGCCGGCATGATCGTCAGCGGCCTTGCCCTGGGCTATTCCTATGTCTCTCACCCCCACCACATGACGCCCGAAACGATCGCCTCGCCCGTCTGGGTGGTCGTCCACGCGCTCTTTGCCCTGTCGCTGGTCCTCGGGCTCTTGGGCACGACCGCGCTCTACGCGTCCACGTCCGGACGCGCCGGGCCTTGGGGGCTGGCGGGCTACCTGTCGCTTTTCGTCGGCATGATGCTGATCTTCGGGCTGGACTACTACGAGGTTCTGATCGCGCCCTATCTGGCTCTTAACTATCCCGAGGTCATCCGCGACCACGGCGCCGGCGATGCAATGGGGCCCGTGGCGGTCGTCTTTCCTCTGGCCGGGGGGCTGACGGTTCTGGGCTATGCGGCGCTGGCCCGGGGCTGGGTGGCGGGCGGCGTGCTGCCCCGGCCCGTGGCCGTTGCCGTGATCGTCTCGGCGCTTGCCTTCGGGGTCGGGCTCAGCCCGCTGGGCGGCCTGATGGCGGCTCGCGTCACCGCGGCGGCATTCGGGGCCGCGCTCGTCGCCATCGGTGTGTCGGCCTGGCGTTCGGGCGGCGTTGTGACATAAGTCCGCTGATCGGCCGGCCCGGGCTCCGGGTGAAGGTGGTCGCTACTGAACCACCGTCTCCAGCCAGTCGCAGAAGAGCGTCGTCTGCGGGGTTGGCTGGCTGTCCTTTGGGCGGGCAAGGTAGAAGGCGCGCCGCAGGGTCGGCGCCACGTCGATCGGGCGGACGAGCGCGCCGCTTTCAAGGTGGTTCTTCATCAGCGGCGGGCCGATCAGGGCGATGCCCTGCCCGTCGAGCGCGGCCTGCACCAGATTGGTGTAGGTGTTGAGCCGCAGCCCGTGCGGCTGGCTGTCGATGTCGACGCCATGCTCGTGAAACCATGGCAGCCAGCGGGTCTGCGGGTCGTACCTGCCTTCAAGATGCAGCAGCCGCTCGCCCAGAAGTTGGCGGGGCTCGGTAAAGGGCGGGCGCCCCTTCAGATAGGATTTGCTGCAGACCGGAAAGATGGTTTCCTGAAGCAGGAATGTCGCCTCCACGTTGGGCCAGACCCCGTCGCCATAGCGGATCGCCACATCCACCTCCTGGGTGGAAAGGTCGAGATAGCTGTCGGCGACCAGAAGCTGGATGTCGATATCGGGGTGAAGCTTGCGGAACTCGCCGATCCGCGGCAAGAGCCAGTAGGTGGCGAAGCCGGTTGATGCGGTGACGGTGACGCCGTCGCGGCGGCTCGAGCGCTGCACCTCGTAAGTGGCCGACAGAATGCTCTGGAGCGCGTCCGAGATCGCACGGAAATACTGTTCGCCCGCCCGGGTCAGCCGCAGCGACCGGTGCAGCCGGTGAAAGAGCTGAACCTCCAGATAGGCCTCGAGCGACTTGATCTGCTGGCTGACGGCAACGCGGGTGACGTTGAGCTCTTCCGAGGCCTTGGTGAAACTCAGGCAGCGGGCGGCCGCCTCGAAGGTGACCAGCCAGTTGGGCGGAGGTATCTTGGAGCGCAGCTTACGCATAAAGTATTTTTTACGCAGACGGTCAGTATTTCGCAAGTTGAAGGAAAAGCCACGCGACGCGTACGATCAGGCGCAACGACGCGCAGTTGTGCAGGATGAGGCTGTCCATGGAACCCCGCCGCAAAAGACGACGGCCTCGCCGGCAGGCGCAAACGCCGGTGGCGGCGGCCTCTTCCGTGCGCAGAACCACGCTCGACATACCCGTATACGATCTGGTGGCAGAGGACCGGCTCGACGCGGTCCACGAGCGGTCGATGCGGATCCTCGAGGAGATCGGGATCGAATTCCGCGACGACACCGCGCTGCAGAGCTGGCGGGAGGCCGGGGCGACGGTGACCGGCTCGCGCGTGCGCATCCCTCGCGAACTGGTGATGGAAAAGGTGGCGCTGGCACCCGCGTCCTATGACATGCATTCGCGCAATCCCGAACGCTGCGTGCGCATCGGCGGGCGGCACATGGCCTTCGCCCCGGTCTACGGCTCGCCCTATGTGCGCCCGCTGGGCGGCGGGCGGCGCTATGCGCGGCTGGAGGATTTCGAGAAGTTCGTCAAGCTTGCCTACATGTCGCCGGCGCTCAACGTCTCGGGCGGGACGGTGTGCGAGCCGGTGGACATTCCCGTTTCGCATCGGCATCTCGACATGCTGTTTGCGCATATCAAGCATTCCGACAAACCATTCATGGGCGGCGTCACCTCGGCCGAACGGGCGCTGGACTGTCTGGAGATGTGCCGCATCCTTCACGGCGCCGCCTTTCTCGACAGCCATACGGTGATGACCTCTCTCATCAACTGCAACTCGCCCCTTGTCTGGGACGAGACGATGCTGTCGGTGCTGCGGGTCTATGCCGGCGCCGGGCAGGCCTGCATCATCTCACCCTTCATCATGCAGGGGGCAAACACGCCCATCACCACCGCGGGCGCCTTCGCCCAGCTCAACGCCGAGGCGCTGGCCGGCATCGCCTATGCACAACTGGTGCGGGCCGGGGCGCCCTGCGTCTATGGTGCCACCCTCTCGACCGTCTCGATGAAGACCGGCGCACCCATGTACGGCACTTCGGAAACCCAGCTTCTGACCTTCCTCACCGGGCAGATGGCGCGGCGCTACGGCCTGCCGATGCGCACCGGAGGCATGCGCAACGGATCGAAGACGGTGGACACGCAGGCCGCCTATGAGTCGCTGCAGACGATGCTGCCGGCGGTTCTGGCGGGGGGAAACTATTTCCTCCATTCCGCGGGGTGGCTGGAAAGCGGCCTCTCGGCCTGTTTCGCCAAGTTCGTCCTTGACGCCGATCAACTGACCGTCCTGCAGCGGCTGGCCCGCGGGATGGTGTTCGACGAGGATGCCTTCGCAGTCGACACGCTGAAGGAGATCGGGCCGGGTGGGCATTTTCTAGGCTGTTCGCATACGCTGCAGCATTATTCCACCGCGTTCTTCGCGCCCGAGACCGCCGATCTGACGACCTATGAACAATGGGAGGAAGAAGGCGAGCGGTCGGCGTTCGACAGGGCCTCGGCGATTGCCCGCACGATGCTGGACGAGTTCATGCCGCCGCCGCTCGATGTTGCAAAGGAGGACGAGCTGAAAGAATTTATCGCTAGGCGGAAACGGGACATCCCGTCTGCCGCAAGCTAGAACGATTTCGACGTGACCCCGGGGACGGGCCGCGCCGGAACGCGGCGCAGCGGATGAGCGGCACGCGGGGGCGATGCCGCCCTGCCCTTGCGACGACGCCCCTTTTCGCGTCTGAGTGGAGCGGAGAGGAAAGGCCGAGGGACGAGTGCATATGACGACTTCTCGAAGCGGGCCGGCCGGCCGGGCGACGGGACCGGAGGGAGATCCGTTCGGCAACCGCGCGTCGGCGCATGTGGAATGCCGGAACGTATGGAAAATCTTCGGGCCAAACGCCTCGAAGGCCTTCGAGGCCATTCGCGCCGAAGGGCTGGGAAAGGACGAGGCGCAGAGACGCTTCGACTGCGTGATTGGCGTCGCGGATGTGTCGCTTTCAATCCGCAAGGGCGAGATCTTCTGCATCATGGGGCTGTCTGGCAGCGGGAAATCGACGCTGCTGCGCCATATCAACCGTCTCATCGCGCCCACGGCGGGGCAGATTTTGGTCGGCGGGCGGGACATCGCCAGGCTCGACGCGAAGGGTTTGCAGACCCTGCGGGCCAAGACCATTGGCATGGTTTTCCAGCACATGGCACTCTGGCCGCACCGCACCATTCAGGACAACGTGGCCTATGGGCTGGAGGTGCGGGGCGTGGACCGGGCGACGCGACGCAAGATCGCCGCCGAAACGCTGGAACAGATGCAACTGGGCGGTTGGGACCGCCACTATCCCGACGAGCTTTCGGGCGGGATGCAGCAGCGGGTGGGCCTGGCCCGTGCCCTGGCGGCCGACCCGGACATCCTGCTGATGGACGAACCTTTCAGTGCGCTCGATCCACTCATCCGGTCGGACCTGCAAGACCAGTTCCTCGAACTGGCGGACCGGCTGCAGAAGACGACCCTTTTCGTCACTCACGACCTCGACGAGGCCATCAAGATGGGCCACCGCGTCGCGATCATGAAGGACGGCGCCGTGGTTCAGGTGGGCACGCCGGAAGAGATCGTGATAAGCCCGCAGGGCGATTACGTCGAACGCTTCGTGCAAGGCATCTCGCGGCTGCGCTTCCTGTCGGCCGAACAGATCATGCAGCCGTTGGGCGCGGCCCCCGCTCCGGAAGGGTCAAGAACGGTCCGCCCCACGGACAGGCTCGGGCCGATCATCGACGCCGTACGCGCGGGCGGGGGCTGTGCCGTGGTCCGGGATAATGGCCGCCCGGTAGGCAAGATCACCTATGACGGGCTTCTTCATGCGATCCGGAGCTATTCGCCGGGCGCGGGCCCGTCTGCCACAGAGGAGGAATGACCATGGACCTGTCTTTGCTGCTCGATCCGTTTCAGGGAGAGATGCTGCCGGTCGGGGACTGGTCGCAAAGCCTGATCGACTGGCTGGTGATCAATTTCCGCGATGTCTTCCAGGCGCTGAAACAGCCGATCGACTTCGTCCTGACGGGGCTGGAAACCGTCCTGCGCGGCGTCCCGCCCACGATCCTGATCGCGGTCTTCGGGCTGTTGGGCTGGCAGGTGGCCGGAGCGCGCGTCGGGGTGATCGCGGCGGTGTGCCTGTTTCTGGTTGGCGCCATCGGCGCCTGGCCACATGCAATGACCACGCTGGCGATCATCCTGACGGCGGTGATCTTCTGCATCGGCGTGGGTATTCCCATAGGCATTCTGGCCTCACGCAGCGACCGGTTCGAGGCGGTGCTGAAACCCTGTCTCGATTTCCTGCAGACCATCCCCTCCTTCGTCTATCTGGTGCCGGTGGTCATGCTTTTCGGCATCGGCAACGTGCCCGGTGTGATCGTCACCATCATCTATGCGCTGGCACCGATCATCCGGCTGACCAATCTGGGCATCCGGCAGGTGCGGGCGGACATGGTCGAGGCCTCGGTGGCCTTCGGCGGCAACCCGCGACAGACCATGTGGAAGGTGCAGCTTCCGCTGGCGCTGCCCACCATCATGACCGGGGTCAACCAGACAATCATGATGTCGCTGGCGATGAGCGTGGTCGCCTCGATGATCTCGGTCACCGGACTGGGGCAGATGGTTCTGCGCGGGATAGGCCGGCTGGACATGTCGATCGCCACCACCGGCGGGCTGGGCATCGTGCTCGTCGCCATCGCCATCGACCGGGTCTCGCAGGGCTTCGGCCGCACCCGGCGCGACCGGGGCCGGCGGCAATGGTTTGAAACCGGGCCAGTGGGCCTTCTGCGCCGGCTGATGGGGATCGGCCGTGACGCGCCCGACCCGCGCAGATAGGGCCGGGCCGCCCGCGGGGCCTGCCGGCTTTCCAATTGCGTCAAGCCAGACTTACGCAACCGGTTACAATTCCTAGCGTTTACGGGTGGCGTGCCGCTGCTAGCCTCGAATGTCAGGAACCAGGCTTTGCCGGCAGGCTCAGCAGGGGGTCATCAACAGGGAGAAGACCACATGCATATGACAGGAAAAGGCATCGCATCCCGTTCGTTCAGCCTGGCGGCCGCCGCCGTGCTGACCGCCGCGAGCTTTGCCCAGCCGGTTTTCGCCGGTCCGGGCGACGGGGTTACGGTTCAGCCCATCGCGACGGGCCGCGCAGACCAGTATTTCCAGAATTTCGTCGTTCAGATCGGGCTCGAAAGACTCGGCTATGACGTGCAGGAGCATCTGGAGGCCCAATACCCGGCCATGCATCTGGCGATCGGCCAGGGCGACGCGGATTATGCGGCCACGCACTGGGACCCGTTGCACATCCAGTTCTACGAACGCGCGGGCGGCGACGACACGATGGTTCGGCTGGGCCATCTCATTCAGGGCGCCGCGCAGGGCTATCTGATCGACAAGGCCACGGCCGATGCCCATGACATCACCAATATTGGCCAGATGAGCGACCCCGAGATCGCCAAGCTGTTCGACTCCGACGGCGACGGCAAGGCCAATCTCAGCGGCTGCAACCCCGGCTGGGGATGCGAGGGCGTTATCGAGCATCAACTCGACGCCTTCGAACTGCGCGACAGCGTCAGCCACGACCAAGGCGAATATTTCGCTCTGA
This sequence comes from Alphaproteobacteria bacterium, assembly GCA_030428025.1. GTDB lineage: Bacteria > Pseudomonadota > Alphaproteobacteria > Rhodobacterales > Rhodobacteraceae > Roseovarius. The sequence goes on along the minus strand of JAUIBJ010000045.1, from coordinate 1,080 downwards.
TCGCGAACACGGTGGCGCGCTACGAGGCCGGCGATCCCGTCTTTTATTACACCTGGACACCGCTCTGGGTCAGTTCGGTGCTCAAGCCCGGCGAGGATACCGTCTGGCTGGACGTGCCGTTCAGTTCGCTTCCGGGCGACCGTGCGGATGTGGACACCTCGACGCCCGACGGCCACAATCGCGGCTTCGAGGTGAACGCGATCCGGGTTCTCGCCAACAAGGAGTTCGCCGAGGCCAACCCTGCGGCGGCAAAGTTCTTCGAGCTCGCCGAAATTCCCATCGGCGACGTGAACGCGGCGATTCTTCGCCAGAAGAACGGAGAGGACAAGATCGACCAGATCCGCCAGCATGCCGAGGAATGGGTCGAGGCCAACAAGGACCAGTTCGACCAATGGATCGCGGCCGCGGAGGCGGCGGAATAAACGGCCCGACGGGCCCGCTGAAAAAAATATTGCGACGGCGGCGCAGATGACTGCGCCGCCGCATTCGCGCCTAAGCGCCCCGCGCCGATGGGGAAACCGGGACTTACGCGTTGGGTCATCTTTTCCCGACTTGAGTATCGGCCCTGGCAAAAATAGCGTGTCGGGCGAGACCACCAATATCCGGATACCTCCATTGCCACAGACTGCAACGCCCCCCGGGCCCGGCGCCGCGGACAAGGCCGCCAGGGACCCGCTGCTTCAGCCTCTCACAATCGGGCACGTCACCTTCAAGAACCGGGTGATGAGCACCTCGCATGCCTGCGGGCTGGAGGAAGGCGGGCTGCCCAAGACCCGCTATCAGCTCTATCACGAGGAGAAGGCGAAAGGCGGGATCGGACTGACCATGTTCGGCGGCTCGTCGAACGTGGCGCCCGACTCGCCCTCGGTCTTCCAGCAGCTCTATGTGGGCGATGACGAGGTCATCCCCTATCTGCAGGAGTTTTCCGCCCGCATCCATCGCCACGGCGCCGGTATCATGTGCCAGATCACCCATCTCGGCCGACGCGGCGAGGCCTACAAGGGCAACTGGCTGCCCACCATTGCCCCCTCGCCGCTGCGCGAGACACTGCACCGCAGCTTTCCCAGGGAGATGGACGAG
>JAUIBJ010000724.1 GCA_030428025.1 Alphaproteobacteria bacterium | reverse complement strand
CCTCGCCGCCCGCATGGGTATGCCCGCCCGCGATCACCAGCGCCGGGTCGTCCCCCAGCGCCTCGCGCAGCCCGTGGCCCTCGAGGTCGCGCTCCCGGAATCCGATATAGACGAGACCCACGCGCCCGCCCTGCCCTTCGACCAAAGCGTTGGTCGCCAGCGTGGTCGAAAGCGACGCGAGGCCGATCTCCCCCACATCCGCGCCGCTCGTTTCCAGAACGGCAGCCACTGCCTTGCCGATCCCCTCGGCCAGGTCGTGCCGCGTGGTCAGCGCCTTGGCGCTCGCCACCACGTCGCGTTCGTCCCGGATCAGCACGGCATCGGTATAGGTGCCGCCGGTATCCACTCCCAGAAGCAGCGCCATGCGCCTCCTCCCCATCCTGTTCGGAGTTGGTTTAGCGGGTTTTCAGCCGCGTTCCAGCCCGTTTGCGGCATGGTTCAGTCGCTCCACCGCCCAACGCGCCGCATCGGCCACCGTCGCGTCGGGGTCGTCGCACAGGCCCTGCGCCACCGGCTTGAGCGCAGGCAGGCCGGAATTGCCGATGGCATAGAGTACATTGCGGACGAACCGACCCCGCCCGATCCGCTTGATCGGGCTGCCCGAGAACTTTGCCCGGAACCCGGCATCGTCCAGCTGGGCGAGTTCGGCCAGATTCGGCGCGGTCAGGTCCTCACGGGCATGATACTTCGCCTCCCGCGCCGCCAGCGCGAACTTGTTCCACGGGCAGACGGCCAGACAATCGTCGCAACCATAGATCCGGTTGCCCATCTTAGCCCGCAATTCCTCGTCCACCGGCCCCCTGTGCTCGATGGTCAGGTAGGAAATGCAGCGCCGCGCATCCAGTTGATAGGGTGCGGGAAAGGCCTCCGTCGGGCAGATGTCCAGACAGGCCCGGCAGGATCCGCAATGGTCGGATTCGGCCGGATCAGTCTCTAGCTCCAGCGTCGTGAACACCGATCCGATGAAGAACCAGTTTCCCAGCTCGCGGCTCAGCAGGTTGGTATGTTTGCCCTGCCAGCCCAGCCCCGCCGCCTGGCCCAGCGGCTTTTCCGGCACCGGCGCGGTATCGACGAATACCTTTACTTCGCCGCCACCTTCAGCGATCAGCCACCTTGCAACCCGCTTCAGCCGCTTTTTGACCACGTCGTGATAGTCCCTGCCCCGGGCATAGACCGAGACGGTGCCCACGTCCGGCCGCTCCAGCGTCGCCATCGGGTCGCTCTCCGGCGTATAGCTTTCCGCCAGCATGATAACCGAGCGCGCCTCGGGCCAGAGCGCCTGCGGCGCCCCCCGCCAATGGGCCCGCTCGGCCAGCCACCCCATCTGCCCGTGCCGACCCTCTGCCAGAAACGCGGCCAGCCGCCCCGGTACATGCGGCACATCCCACGGCCGGCAGATCCGGCAGGCGTCGAACCCTTCCTCCAAGGTTTGCGCCACCAGTCTCCGTTTCAGCTCATCCATGCTTCATCTTGGCGAAAAAACTCCGGGGTGAATTGCCGCGGATCTTGTCAGGTGCAAGAGGGGCCGCACCCCTTCCCGTACTGGCCGTCAGAAATCCAGATCGGCATAATGCGCGGGCGGCGGGAATCCCGGGATCTGATCGGCCAGAATCCCGCGAAACGCCGGGCGCGACTTGATCTTGGCATACCAGTCCTTGACGATCTCAGACCGGTTCCAGTCCACATCGCTGATATAGTCGAGCGAACTCAGATGCGCAGCGGCGGCGAAATCGGCCAGTGTCATCACGTCGCCCGCGAGCCAGCGACGCTGATCCAGCAGCCAGGCCATGTAGTCGAGATGAAACTTGATCGCCTTCGCCCCGGCCTTGACATGCGCGCTGTCGGGAAAGCCCTGTTTCATCACCTTCTTGTTCACCCGCTCGTAGAGCAGTTTCGAGGTGACCTCGTTGTGGAATTTGTCGTCGAACCAGTTCACCAGCCGCCGCACCTCATAGCGCGCATCGGCCGAGCGCGGCATCAGCGGAGGCTCGGGAAACTTCTCTTCGATATACTCGCAGATCGGCGTGCTTTCCGTCAGCACCTTGTCTTCGAGCCTGAGCACCGGCACCTTGCCCGCCGGGTTGAGGCGCAGGAAGTCCGGATTCTGCTCCCAATAGCGCTCGTCCTTCAGCTCGCACTCGATCTTCTTCTCGGCGAGCACGAGCCGCACCTTGCGACAGAAGGGAGACAGGGGAACGTGATAAAGCTTGGCCATAACCGCAATTCGCTGTGATCCGGGCTGGATACCTCCATGCCCGGAAAGGGAGAGTAATTCAATCCTCGAAACAGGCGGATCGCCCGTCACGGCGAATCGTGGCCGC
>JAUIBJ010000723.1 GCA_030428025.1 Alphaproteobacteria bacterium | reverse complement strand
CGTTTTCTTCCGTCAGGCCCAGTTCCCGCCCGATCTCCACCCGCGCGCGGCCCGCGACCGCCTCGAACTGCTCGGGCTTGCCGCCAAGGAAGAAGACCGCGTCACCCTTGTTCAGCTTCAACTGCTGGCGGATCGCCTCGGTCCGCTCCGGCCCGATATTCTTGGCGATCGGACCGGCCGCTTCCAGCCCCGACCCGTCCTCCGCCTCGCGCCAGAAGATATAGCCCATGCCGGGCAGGCCTTCCTTCTGCGCAAACGCGTTCATCCGGTCGCAGAATTTGCGGCTGCCACCGCCCGGCGCCGGAATGGCGCGGATCTCGGTGCCCTCGTTTTCCAAGAGCTTGGCGAAAATGCCAAATCCCGACCCTGCGAAATGCTCGCTGACGCGCGCCATCTTGATCGGGTTCCGCAGGTCCGGCTTGTCGGTCCCGTACCAGAGCGCCGCATCGGCATAGGAAATCCGCGGCCAGACCGCATCCACCTTGTGGCCGCCTCCGAACTCTTCGAAGATGCCCTGAACGACCGGTTGGATCGCCTGGAACACATCCTCCTGCTCGACGAACGACATCTCCAGGTCAAGCTGGTAGAAATCGGTGGGCGAGCGGTCGGCGCGGGGGTCTTCATCCCGGAAGCAGGGGGCGATCTGGAAGTAACGATCGAACCCCGCCACCATGATCAGCTGCTTGAACTGCTGCGGCGCCTGCGGCAGGGCATAGAACTTGCCGGGATGCAGCCGCGAGGGCACGAGGAAGTCGCGCGCGCCCTCGGGGCTGGAGGCGGTGATGATCGGCGTCTGGAACTCGGTGAACCCTGCTTCCCACATCCGGTCGCGCATCGACTTGATCACCTTCGCACGCAGCATCATGTTCTGGTGCAGCTTTTCCCGGCGCAGGTCGAGGAAGCGGTAGGTCAGGCGCGTCTCTTCCGGATAATCCTGCTCGCCAAAGACCGGCAGCGGCAGTTCATCCGCAGGGCCCAGCACCTCCAGATCGGTCACATAGACCTCGATCTCACCCGTCGGGATCTTCGGATTAACAAGCGACGCATCGCGCGCCTTCACGCGGCCATCGACACGGATCACAGTCTCCGCCTTCAGCCGTTCGATGGCACCGAAGGCCGGGCTGTCCGAATCCGCCAGAACCTGCGTCATCCCGTAATGGTCGCGCAGGTCGATGAAGAGAACCCCGCCATGGTCGCGCACCCGATGCACCCAGCCCGAAAGCCGCACCGTTTCCCCGGCATGGGCCTTGTTCAGATCGGCGCAGGTATGGCTGCGATAGGCGTGCATGAGCATCCCCTTTCAGGAGGCGAAGACGTGGTCCGCGCCGATACACCCTTTGGCGCTGGCGAAGTCAAGGGCGGCTGGGGCTTTTCAACGCAAGCCCGCGCCGCTAGCGTCACCCGGCAGCGCAGATGACGGGATGACCGGCCAATCCGATGACTGAACCACAGGCTATCCGGCCCATTGGCACAGGTGCCATCCCGCCCGCCCGCGACCGGCAGGTCTCGATCCTCATGCTGTCGCTCTGGGCCGTCTTCACGGTCTGGCAGCAATGGGGCCACTGGGCGGAGGATCTGTCGGCTGTCTATATCGCCGCCTGGCTCTGGCATTCAGGGCAAACCGACCTGATCTACGCCGCCCCGCCGGGCTTTTTCGGCGGCATCGCCGCAAGCTGGCAACCGGTGATGGAAACGCTCGGCATCAGGCATGAGACGAGCTTTCCCTATGTCTACCCGCCGCTCTGGGCCACCCTCATCGCCCCTTTGACCGGGTATCTTTCGATCCACGGCTTCTTCAACGCGGTGACGCTGGCGCAGGTGCCCATGATGGCAGGGTCGGTCCTGCTGGCGGCGCGCATCCTGAAACCGGCGCCCATGCCGCTCTGGCTCTGGACCCTGCTGGGCCTGCTTGTCCTGAACGTCTCGATCCAATCCCATGTCGCACTCTGGCACAACCAGCCGACGATCGCCGTGACGTTTCTCACGCTTCTGGCCTTCGAGCGGCTCCAGGCAGACCGCCCCGTCGCGGCGGGCATCGCGCTGGCGCTTGCCGCCGCGATCAAGCTCACACCTGCGGCTTTCGTGCTCATCTTCCTCATCGACCGACAGCACCGCGCCGTCGCCGCCTTCGCGATCGCTGGGGCGGTGCTCGCCGGGCTTAGCATCGTGCTCGCGGGCTGGCCCTTGCACCGGGCCTTTCTCGACAGTCTCGGGCACGTCTCGGACAGTGTCTTGCTGTCCGAAATAAACATATCGCTCCGCGCTGCCCTTCTCGCACTGGGATCGGCTCTCGGCATGCTGGAGCCTGTGGGAACGACGGC
>JAUIBJ010000722.1 GCA_030428025.1 Alphaproteobacteria bacterium | reverse complement strand
GCCCATCTCCAGTTCGATGTCGAAGCGCTGCGAGGGGCCGAAACGGGGCACGTCGTCGTCGGGCCCCTTGAGTTGCCCAGAGGGCCGGGTGACCGGCGTGCCCGAGACCACGACCGAGGAGGCGCGGCCGTTGTAGCCGATGGGGATATGCAGCCAGTTGGGCGGCAGGGCGTTTTCCGCCCCGCGGAACATGGTGCCGACATTCATGGCATGATGTCGGCTTGAATAGAAATCGGTGTATTCCGTCACGTCGAAGGGCATATGCATGCGCGTCTCGGCCATCGGCACGAGATAGGGCTCAGCCGCGCCGCGCCGGTCGCTGCCCTCTCTCAGAAGGTCGGTCAATTCGGCCCGCAGCCAGGCCCAGCTTTCCGGCCCCGTCGCCATGAAGGGGTTCCAGACGCCCCGGTGGAACAGCGCCTCCTGCGGGCCCGGCACGATCGGCCCGGCCGCCTCCTCCATCGCGGTCAGGTCGAGGATGAAGTCGCCGATGGCGACGCCGCAATGTCGGCCGGCGTCAGTGTCGGTGCTGAACGAGCCGCAAGGCAGGTTGTTGAGCGGGAAATCCGTGTCGGGGGTATTGGCGCTGTCGACCCAGGAACGGATCAGATCGGTCATCGGGTGGCTCCTTGTTCAGGTCGCGTCGGGCTAGGTTTCGGGGTGCGCGGTGTCGAAGGCGGGCAGGGCAAGGCCGCGCGCCTCGATCCGGGTCAGCCGGGGCAGGGGGACGAGGTCACAGCCCCGACGATGGGCGTTGTACAGCTTCGGCACAAGGCAAAGATCGGCCAGTCCCGGCGCGTCGGTCGCGATCATCCGCGAAAAGGCGGTCAGCCCCGCCGGGACGCGCAGAGTGTCGCGCGGGTGGATGCCGGTGGCCATCACCGGCACCGCCGCGCGCAGCCTTGACGGCGCCACCGGATCGTCGGGCAGAGGCGCGGGGGCGGGGCGGGTTTCCTCCAGCCGGTCGAGGATCGCCATCGGGCCGGCCACCCGGGTGTCACACGTCCTTGAGTTCCCGGGCATGCAGCCATGCGGCATGTTTCGGCGCCTTCCTGGTGCGGGACCATTCCTCCAGCATGTCCCACTTGACCTCGTCCATGCGCTTCAGCATGGCCGCTTCTTCGGGGTCCGGGCAGGCCAGCTCGATCCGGTGGCCCGACGGGTCGAAGAAATAGATCGAATGGAAGATCGAATGGTCGGTGACGCCGAGCACGTCGACGCCATTGGCTTCCAGATGGTCCTTGAACTTCAGCAGTTCGTCGCGGTCCTTCACCTTGAAGGCGATGTGCTGAACCCAGGCGGGCGTGTTGGGGTCGCGCCCCATCTCTGGCTTGGTCGGCAGTTCGAAGAAGGCCAGCACGTTGCCGTCGCCGGCATCCAGAAAGAGATGCATGTAGGGGTCGGGCTCGTGGGTCGAAGGCACATGGTCCTCCGCTATGGCAAGGATGAAGTCCATGTTCAGCATCTTGCCGTACCATTCGACGGTTTCCTTGGCGTCCTTGCAGCGATACGCGACGTGGTGGATTTTCTCGACTTTCATTGGTCCTCCTCCGGGTTCCGTTGTTCGAGACCTTGTGTGCGGGTCAGGGGTTTGCGGCCAGCTCTAGGGCCTGATTCAGCACTTCGGGGTCGCCGATATGGTTGCAGAGGATCAGCACGAGGCGCGCGTTGACCGCGTCGCTCTCGGCTTTGGACTTGCCGTCGTGGACCGCCAGCAGCCGGGCATAGAAGTCGTCCGGTCGGGGGATGTTGGGCTCGGTGTTCAGGGTGCTCATCGGGTCTCCTCCTCAGGCGCGGCCGGTGGCGATGTCGACGGCTTCGCGCAGCGCCGCCTCGTCGAAGCCGTCCCAGCGGGCCGCGACATGCTGGTCGGGGCGCATCAGGTAGACGGCCGCCCTCGCGTCGCCCAGATAGCGCTGCGCCAATTCGGGATTGCCCTCGGCCGACAGCGCCAGGCGGGTGACCGGGATGCCGCCCATATCGAGCCTGTCGGGGGCTTGGGCGTCGATGGTCATCAGCTGGAATTCCCCGCCGAGCATCTCCAGCAGCCACCGGCCGTCCACCGGCGCATCGACCACGGGCGCGCCCACCCGGGTACGCTCGGGCCCGCCCGGCAAGGCGTCCGGTCCGTTCAGCGACAGCCCGTCATAGACGCACGGCACGGAAAGCCGGCCGGAATTGACCAGCGGGCGGGCGAATTTCGCCTTGCCGGCGAGCGTCAGGACCGCATCGCGGAAGATCTTGCTGATTTCGGATTTGGGCGTGATGAAATCCGTCGACCGGGTGGAATTCAGGATGTTCTCGTCGGCGCCGTGGACGCGTTCTTCGGAATAGG
>JAUIBJ010000044.1 GCA_030428025.1 Alphaproteobacteria bacterium | reverse complement strand
AGACCATGCAAACCCCCACCCGAGACTTCATCGGCTACGGCGCCACCCCGCCCCATGCCGCCTGGCCCGAACAGGCCAGGATCGCCGTCAATTTCTGCATCAACTACGAGGAGGGCGGCGAGCTTTGCGTGCTCAATGGCGATGACCGGTCGGAAGTGCGGGTGTCGGACGTCGATGTGGTCGCCCGTGAGGGACGGCGCGACCTCAACATCGAATCGAGCTACGAGTATGGCGCGCGGGTGGGCTATTGGCGGCTGTTGCGGGCCTTCACCGACAGGGGGCTGAAGTCTACCGTCAACCTCGTCGGTCTGGCAGCCGAGAAGAACCCTCAGGCCTTGCAGGCGATGATCGAGGCGGGTTTCGACATCCAGCCGCATGGCTGGCGCTGGATCGACTACGACACGCTGGACCGGGACGAGGAGCGCGAGCATATCCGCAAACAGATTGACCTGATCGAGCGGCTGACCGGAGAGAAACCGCTGGGCTATTACGCCGGCCTGCCCTCGGCCAACACGCGGGCACTGGCGGTCGAGGCGGGATGTTTCCTTTACGATTCAGATGTCTATAACGACGACCTGCCCTACTGGTCGCCGGACTATCCCGGGCTGCTGCTCATCCCCTATTCGCTCGACACCAACGATTCCCGCTTCGGCCGGGCCGACAAGTGTTATCAGGTGGGCGGCGAATTCGTCGAATACATCACCGACGCCTTCGACCAGCTTTATGCCGAAGGCGCCGAGAGCCCCAAGATGATGACCGTTGGTCTGCATGCGCGGCTTCTGGGCCGGCCCGGGCGGATCGGGGCGTTGCACCGCATACTCGATCACATGCGCGCGCATGATCATGTCTGGATCTGCCGGCGCGGCGACATCGCCCGGCACTGGGCCGCGACGCACCCGGATCCCCGGACGAAATAGCCGCAAGTTTATCCGTTAAGCCGCCGGTAACGCCCACTCTGATACCTCTGATCCCGGGTGAGAGAAAGGTGGATGAGATGGGTGTGCCCGGCGACAACGCCGCGCCGGTCATCATCAAACGGAAAAAGATCGTCAAAGGCGACGGGCATCATGGCGGTGCCTGGAAAGTGGCCTACGCCGACTTCGTGACGGCGATGATGGCGTTTTTCCTGTTGATGTGGCTTCTGAACGCGACAACCGAGAAACAGCGCAAGGGGATCGCCGATTACTTCAGCCCGACGATTCCGATCAACCGCATATCCGGCGGTGGCGATGACGATTTTGGCGGCGAGAGCGTGTTTTCCGAAAAACGGCTGGCCCAGAACGGTGTGGGCGCCAGCAACCTTCGGCCCACCGAATCGCGCCAGTCGCGGGGCGAGATGGGCCTGAGCGAGGACGGCACGAATGGCAGCGACTCGGAGGAGAAATCCGGAGCCGAGGTGTCGGAATCCCTCGAAAAGGTCGAGGAGCTTCTACTGGGTCGGGCGGGCGAAAGCCTGGTGTCGAAAGAGGCCAATCGCCATATCCGCACCCGCGTCACCGACGAGGGCCTGATCGTCGAGCTGTTCGATCTCGAGGGTGCACGGCTTTTCCCGCCGGACGAAGCCGAACCGACGGCATTGCTGGAGGAGCTGACCGCGCTGATCGCGTCGGTTGCGGTCCTGGTCGAAAACGGCATCGCCGTCGAGGCCCATACCAAGGCGCGGCCCGTGGTTGTGGCCGAAAGCCCGGTCTGGGATCTCTCCGCCGCGCGCGCCAATGCCATGCGGACCCTGCTGGAGGCGCGCGGCGTGGGCGCGGCCCGAATGCGCCGGATCACCGGCCATGCCGACCGCGAACCCGCAGTGCGAAATCCGCTGGCGATCCGCAACAACCGACTGGAGGTGATCCTGCTCAGAACCGGGGGGTGAACAAGTAGCGCGCATTTTATCTGTTAGCGCCCTGTTAAAGCGGCGGCCTTACTTCTGTGTCCCGAAACGGTCGATGCAGCAGAAAGGCGTATCCATGACTATCTCTTCCTCGTTGAATGCCGGTGTGGCCGGTCTCAATGCCAACGCGACCCGGCTGGCGGCGATATCCGACAATATCGCGAACTCCGCCACCTACGGCTACAAACGGGTCGAGGCCGATTTCCAGTCGCTGGTCATGTCGTCGAGCGGCGGCAGCTATGCGGCCGGCGGGGTGCGTTCCAGCACGCAGCGCATCATCGACCAGAGCGGATCTCTGGTGACCACGTCGAACCCGACCGATCTGGCGGTGCGCGGCCGCGGCATGCTGCCGGTGGCGCTGGCCAGCCAGGTCGATATCGGCAATGGCGGCCCGCAGATGCTGTTGACCACGACGGGATCTTTCCGAACCGATGCCGAAGGGCGCCTCGTCTCCGAATCCGGCCTCGTGCTGCTTGGCTGGCCGGCCAATCCGGATGGAACCGTGCCGGAATTCCCCCGCGATACCGCCGATGGGCTGGAACCGGTGCAGATCAACGTGAATCAGCTGACAGGCGAACCGACCACCGAGATCAAGCTGGGCGTCAACCTGCCGGCGACCGACACCGCCGCAGGGCATTCCGGCGCACCGCAGCAGTTGTCCATCGAATATTTCGACAATCTCGGCAAATCGGAGAATATCCTGATCGATTTCGCGCCGACGGTGCCGGCGACGGGCTCCTCGAACGAATGGACCATGACGCTGACCGATTCGGCCCAGGGCGGGGCGGTGATCGGCGAATATACCCTGACCTTCGACGATGCGCGCGCTTCGGGCGGGACGCTGATGAACGTGGCGACGGTGTCGGGCGGCGCCTACGATGCGGTCTCCGGCAGCATCATCGTCGATGTCGGTGGCGGCCCGATGGAGATCAATATCGGCAAGATCGGTGCCAGCGACGGCCTGACCCAGCTGTCGGACAGTTTCGCGCCGCTGTCGATCTCGAAGGATGGCTCGCCGGTGGGCAACATGGTTTCCGCCGAAGTGGACGAGAACGGGTTCGTCCATGCCTCCTTCGACACCGGGATCACGCGGATCATCTATCAGGTGCCCCTGGTCGATCTGCCCAACCCCAACGGCATGGTCGCGATGGACCAGCAGACCTACCTGCCCTCGCCCGAAAGCGGCTCATTCTTTCTGTGGGATGCCGGTGACGGGCCCACCGGGGATGTGGTGGCCTTCGCGCGCGAGGAATCGGCCACCGATGTCGCTGGTGAACTGACCGATATGATCCAGACCCAGCGGGCCTATTCCTCCAACGCCAAGGTGATCCAGACGGTCGACGAGATGTTGCAGGAAACCACAAACATCAAGCGCTGACCGGGGCAGCCCGCCCCGGCCTGGCCGGTGACCGAAAGGCAAAGCAATGAGCATCTCCGGAGCCCTGTCCAACGCGCTGAGCGGTCTGACTGCCAGTTCCAGAAACGCGCAGGTGGTGGCGAGCAACCTCGCCAATGTCCTGACGCCCGGCTATGGCCCGCGGTCGCTGGAACTGGCCTCGCGAGGCGATGCCCGAATGGGCGGTGTCTCGGTCGCCGGGTTGACCCGGCAGGTCGATGCCGGCCTGCTGAGCGACCGGCGCGCCGCCGACAGCGCGCTGGCCAATGCCGGCGCGAAGGCCGACTTCTTCAATGCGCTGGAGCGGATCACCGGCACCGTCGACGCACCCGGCTCGCTCTTCTCGCGCCTGTCGGAATTCGAGGCGGCGCTCGTCACCGCTGCCGCGAAACCGGAGGAAAGCTCCAGGCTGCGGGCGGCGGTGATGCGGGCCGAAGACCTCGCGGGCGCCTTCAATCACGCCTCCCGGCAGATCCAGGCTTTGCGGACCGATGCCGAAGCGAAGATCGGCCAGGCGGTGCGGGAGGTGAATGCGCAGCTTTCCAATATCGAGACGCTGAATGCCCAGATCCTCGATGCACGCAATGCCGGCCATCCCACTGCCGGTTTCGAGGATCAACGCCAGGTCGCGATCGACCAGCTGGCGGAATACATGCCGGTTCGGCTGATGACGCGCGAAAACGGCTCGCTGGCGATCTATTCGACGGGCGGCGCGGCCCTGCTTGACGGTCGCGCGTCCGAACTTTCCTTCACCTCCAGCAATGTCATCGAGCCGCATATGACAATCGAGGCCGATCTGCTCGACAGGCTCCGCATAAACGGGCAGGAGGTGCAGGTCTCGGGCGACCGCAGCGCCATTGCCGGCGGCAGGCTCGCCGGCCTCTTCGAGCTGCGCGACGTCCTGGCCACCGATGCGCAGGCTCAGCTCGACGCGATCTCGCGCGACCTCGTCAGCCGATTCCAGGATGCCGGGCTGGATGCCACGCGTGCGCCCGGTGCGGCAGGGGTTTTCACCGACGCGGGCAGCGCTTTCGACACGGCCGAAGAGACCGGCCTCTCTGGGCGCCTGTCTGTCAACTCGGCGCTGTTGCCGGAGGAGGGCGGCGCCCATTGGCGGCTGCGCGACGGGCTAGGCGCCACCGCTCCGGGGCCCGCCGGCGATGCCGCGCTGCTCCAGGATCTTTCCGCCGCCCTATCCGCCCCTGCCTCTCTCGCCTCGGGTGATCTGGGGGCCACGGCGCGCAGCGCCGCCGACCATCTCTCGACACTCCTGTCACGCTTCGGGCAGGACCGCCTGTCGCTCGACCAGTCCGTCGCCTTCGCCACCTCGCGCCAGGCCAGCCTGGCCCAACTCGAACTTTCCCAGGGCGTCGATTCCGATGCCGAAATGCAGAAACTCCTGCTGATCGAACAGGCCTACAGTGCCAATGCCCGCATGATCGAGGTCATCGACGAGATGATCGAAAGACTTCTGAGGATTTGACCATGAACGTGACCTCCATGGGCGATCTCGCCCGCGGCTTCGCGCTGCGCAACCGCAATACCGAGCTGCAGCGCGCCCTCAGCCGGCTGGGCGCGGAGGTGGCCAGCGGCCGGACAGCCGATCCCACACGGCGGCTCGGTGGGCACATGTCCCATCTGGCGCAGATCGAGCACGATCTCGTGCTGGCCACCAGCTATGGCGACGGCGCGCGCCAGGTTCAGATCTCCGCCACCGCCATGCAGGGCGCACTGGAGCGGATCGGCGCCGCGTCCGACGCGCTGGTGGGAACATTGGCTCTTGCTTCGAGCGGGGTGGGGAGCACGGATATCTCCATCGCCGCCACGGAAGCCCGGGGCGCGCTGGAAAGTACCGTCTCGGCGCTCAACACCAGCGCGGGCGGACGGCATCTCTTTTCCGGTACGGCGGTTGACAGCGCCCCGTTGACGGCGGTGGACGACATCCTCACCGGGTTGAGAAATGCCGTCGCGTCGGAAACCAGTGTCGGCGATGTGATCGCCGCGACGGAGGCGTTCTTCGACACCCCCGGTGGCGGGTTCGAGACGCTGATCTACCGGGGTGCGGATGTCGGCCTTTCTCCGGTTCAGCTCGGGGCCGGCGAATCGGCCGATCTCGATCTGAGAGCCGATCACCCGGCCTTCCGCGCCACGCTTCGCCACATGGCACTTGCCGCCCTTGCCGACGATGCGGGTCTCGCCCTGCCGGAGGCCGGCCGCCGCGCGCTGCTGGCCGAGGCGATGGACGGGCTGCTGACCGCGAAGTCTGCACAGACTTCGGTGCGCGCCGATCTGGGGTTTGCCGAAGAACGGATCGAGCAGGCCCGCTCCCGGATCGAGACCGAACGCGGCGCGCTGGAACTGGCCCGCAACGAGCTGTTGTCGGTTGATCCCTACGAGGCGGCGACCGAGTTGCAGGCGGTCCAGCAACAGCTCGAGACCCTCTATGCCGTCACAGTGCGGACCTCGCGCCTCAGCCTGGTGAATTTCCTGTCATGATCGCGCTCTGTTTCCGCCTTCTCCCTGTCCTGCTGCTCGGCCTCGCGGCCGTGGCGGCCGCCCCGGCCTCCGCCGCCTCGATCCGGATCAAGGATCTGGTCGAATTCGACGGTGTGCGCGGCAACGATCTGGTGGGTTACGGTCTGGTGGTCGGCCTCAACGGGACGGGCGACGGCATCCGCAACGCCCCCTTCACCGAAGAGATCATGTCGAATATCCTTGAACGGCTGGGCGTCAATGTCACCGGCGAACAGTTCCGACCGAAGAATGTCGCCGCCGTCTTCGTGACTTCGAGCATGCCGCCCTTCGCCCGCACCGGGTCGCAGATCGACGTGACCGTCTCGGCCATAGGTGACGCCAAGAGCCTGCTGGGCGGCACGCTGGTGATGACACCGCTCAAGGCCGCCGATGGCGATATCTACGCCGTGGCACAGGGCACGATCATCGCCGGAGGCGCCTCTGCCGAGGGCGAGGCTGGCGGGGTGGTTCAAGGGGTGCCAACCTCCGGCATGATCCCCGCCGGCGCCCGCGTCGAGCGCGAGATCGATTTCCAGCTCTCTTCGCTTGACGAGATGCGCCTGGCCCTGCGCGAGCCCGATTTCACGACCGCCGCCCGGATCGAGGCCGCGATCAATGGCGCCTTCGGCCGCCGGGTTGCCCTGATGCTCGACAGTGGAACCGTGCGGCTCGACATCCGCGCCACCCGGCTGCGCTCGGCGGCCCATGCCATCCGGCGGGTGGAGAACCTGCTGGTGGAGCCGGAACTCAAGGCGCGGGTGGTGGTCGATCAACGTTCAGGCACCATCGTCATGGGTAACGACGTGCGCATCTCCCGCGTTGCTGTGTCACAGGGCAACCTGACCCTTCGGGTCGAGGAAATGCCCCTCGTCTCCCAGCCCAACCCTTTTGCCGAAGGCGAGACGGTGGTGGTTCCGCGAACCCGCGCGGATATCGAGGAGGAACCAGGCATCGGTCTGGCCGAGGTTCCCGAAGGTACGTCCCTGTCGCAGGTCATCGCCGGGCTGAACGCGCTGGGCGTTTCGCCACGCGACATGATAGACATCCTGAAAAGCATCAAGGCCGCCGGCGCCCTGCATGCCGAATTCGTTGTGCGTTGACGGCCGGTCGGCGCTCCCGGTGGCGCCGAAGCATGGGGTGTGAAACGGCGTGGCCCGGATGGCGCGCCCGATGCCGGCCTCTCGACCGGACAGCGTCGGCAGGGCCCATCCAAACCCTTTATCGCAAGTGCCGTTGAAGATTGGCGAGAGAGACGGCGACAGTGTAGCGTCGGTAAAGGCCCGTCTTGGCAGAGTTCACTGTTCCGCTCCTGCGAGAAGAGCGACGGGTACGCAGGGATCTCCGGAAGACGCCGGAAAGCTCTGCCGGAGCGGCGTTCGCGCGAGGACGCGGTCTGCCGGGATCCTCATCCGAAAGTGCGGCGGGCCGGTGTGGGGACTGGTTCGGATGTCAGGGTGGACAAGTTTGTTGCTGGAGGCCGGGGACGAACGTTGCGGAGCAGGCCTGGGGGAAGGAAGGGCGTTACCCGGATGCGCCGCCTCGCCCCGCGGCGGGTCAGAAATACCCGCGCACCAGGCTGTCGGCGATCAGCGACCATCCGTCGGCGATCACGAAAAAGGCCAGTTTGAAGGGCAGCGATACCACGACGGGCGGCACCATCATCATGCCCATCGACATCAGGATCGCGGCCACGACGAGGTCGATGATCAGGAAGGGCAGAAACACCAGAAACCCGATCTGGAAGGCCCGTGCGATTTCGGACAGAAGGAAGCTGGGCACCAGCAATGAAAGCGGCGCCTCCGGCCCGGGCGCAAGGCCGGACGTCTCGGGGCGGAGCGCCGCAAGCGTGACGAAGGTTTCGGCGTCGAGCCGGCCGGCCATGAAGCCGCGGAACGGCTCCAGCGCGCGCGGAATCGCGGCCTCCACACCGATCTCTTCGCGCAGAAGCGGGTCGATCCCTGTGGTCCAGGCCTCGGCAAAGACCGGCTCCATCACGAAATAGGTCAGAAACAGCGCCAGACTTACGATCAGCATGTTCGGCGGCGACTGTTGCAGTCCGATCCCCTGCCGCAGGATCGCAAGAACCGTCACGATGAACGGGAAACAGGTGATCATGATCGCGAGTCCCGGGGCCAGGCTCAGCACCGTGATAAGCAGGATGAGCTGGATGGTTCGCACAGAGAGGGAGTCCCCGTCGCCCAGAGAAAGCGAGATCTCCTGCGCCGAAGCGGCCCCGGCCCAAAGCAGCAGAACTGCGGCCGCGGCCAGCGCGAATCGCGCGAGCGGTCTCATTCCAGCCCGTCTTGCAGATTGGCCACCTCGGTCAGCCGGACGGCGAGCTGGCCGTTCTGGTCTCCCTCGAGTTCCTCCAGTTCGCCACGGGCAATGAGGCGTTCGCCCACATAAAGCTCCACCGCGTCATCGACGCGCCGGTCGAGCGGCAGGACCGAGTTTTTCTCGAGCATCAGGAGGTCGCGAATCAGCGGCCGGGCCTTGCCGACCGAGATGGTGATCTCGATCGGCACCGCCGAGAACGGGTTGCGCAGCTCAGCGCCGGGGGCGGGTTTGGCGGGATCACTCTGGTCCATCACGCGGTCTCCTTCATGGGTTGTCCGGCTTCCTGGAAGAAGCCCTCGACGGCGGCACCGATCGTTTCCAGAACCTTGGCCAGGTCGATCTCGCGCTCGGTGCCGCCGAAACGGAGCTGGACCTGTCCGTCGGCCAGGGTGGCATCCTCCACGATCTCGACCGGCATCGTCGTGGTCTCCGGCAGGATGGCCTGCAACGCTTCGCCCTGGCCCGGCGCGGTGACGAGCAGCACGGGGGCTTGCCCCTGGGCCTCGACCTCCGTCGTCAGGATGTCCGTGATTCGCTGGCCCAGCGTCTCTTGCGCGAGCTTGGGCAGAACCGAACTCACCAAATCCCGGATCAGGTGCTCCATATCCGCCACGAAGGCGCCATGCGCTTCCTGATAGGTGAAGGAGAGATCGCGGATGTTGCGTGCGAAATCCTCGGAGATGCGGGTGCTGCTGTCCTGCTGGGCGCGGGCCGAATCATCCCATCCGGCCTGATAGCCCTTTTCGAAAGAGGCCAGTTTCTGTTCCTCGATCATCACGTCGGTGATGGTCACCGCCGTGCCGTCGGAAATATCGGAAAACTCTTCCAGAAGATGGGCGATCGGCATCAGGCATTCTCCTCCTCGCCTTCGAGCCAGCTTCGCAGGATCTCGACGGTTTCCTCCCGCCGGTCGCCGATCAGCCCGCGCAGCCGCTTGACCGGGTCCTCGGCCTCGGTGTCGGGAGACGGGCTGGCGATGTTCCGCCGGTCGATTTCCGGGCGCGTGTCGCCCGAGACCAGCGCAAGCGTCGAGGCATCGAACTCGCCCGTGTCTATCTCTCCGGTGAGCGCCTCGCCGGTCTCGGCCGCGCCCGGATCGGGCGGCGAGGCCGGCGGGCCCAACTGCGGCACCTCGGAGCGGGGCGGGCCGAGAAGCAGGGGCCGCAGCACGAAAAGCCCCAGCACAAGGGCCACGACGGCCAGAACCAGCGCCTGGATCAGCGACATCGTGTCGATGGCGAATTGCGACCAGAAGGACTCCTCGACCAGGGTGCCGGCCGGGTCAACCTGTTCGAAGCGCATGGTCTTGATGGTGATCACGTCGCCGCGGTCGGCGTCGAACCCGACGGCGGAGGCAACCAGTTCCTGCAACGCGGCAAGCTCCTCCTCCGAGCGGGGCTCGAAGACCGGATTGCCGGCGTCGTCCTCGGTTGTCGCGCCGTTCACCAGCACCGCCACCGTCAGGCGCTTAATCGCCCCGGGGGCCAGGGTGACCTGCCGCTCGGTCTCGGAAATCTCGTAATTGACCCGCTCGCGGGTCTCGCTCGTCTGGCTCGACGAGTTGTCCCCGGCCGCCGCCTCGCCATCGGGCAGGTTCGACGCGACAGTCACGTCGCTGCCCTGATCGGAGGCGGAATTGGACCGCTCTTCGGTATCGACGCTGATGGCCACGCGGCTTTCCGGGTCGATCCGCCGCTCGCGCATCGATTCGGTGCGCGTGACCGTATCGACGCTAACCTCCACCACCGCATTGCCTGGCCCGACACGGGCCATCAACAGCCGTTCGACGCGCTGGCGCAAGGCTTCGGCGCGGCCGTCCGTAGCGTTGGCCGGCGCCTCCTCGGGGATGCCGATCAACTCGCCATTGCTGTCGATCACCGACACATCCTCGGGCGATAGCCCCGCCACGGCGGAGGCCACGAGATATTTGAGCGCGCGTGCGTGCTTGGCCGTGATTTCCCCACCCGACGTGCCGACAGAGACGGAAGCCGAAGCCCGGGTGTCGCGCTGGAAGGGGTTCGTTCCAGTGTTGGCGATATGCACCCGGGCGGAGGCGATGGCGGGATGGGCCACGATCGTGCGGGCCAGTTCCCCTTCCTTCGCGCGCCAGTACGCAGCATTGAACATCTGCGACGTGGTGCCGAATCCCGACAGTCCGTCGAGCAGTTCGTAGCCGCGCGAGGAATTGCTGGGCAACCCTTCGCTGGCCAGAGTCATCCGCAACTCGTCGCGTCGCCCGGCATCCACGAATATCGCCCCGCCGCGCACGTCATAGGCCACACCGCGCTGTTCCAGCGCGGCGACAACTTCACCCGCCGGTCCGCTTTCGAGACCGGAATAGAGCAGTGCCATGCTGGGCGTCGAGGCGATCCGCGCAAGCCCCAGCACTGACGCGAACACCGCCAGCGTGACCAGGCCCACAATCACCCTGCGGCGCGTGTCGAGCGCATTCCAGACATTCGCAATCTGCTGCAACTTCGTGCCTCCTGATCCTGGGCGTTCTGCCGGACGTTGCGGTCATGTTTCGCTGATCAGGCTTAACAATCGGTTAGTTCCTGAGGGTCTATAGTGAGCCCGACAGAAATCGCAGGGCAGACCGATGGCCGAAGAGGAAAAACCGCAGGAGGAGCGGAAGAAGCGCTCGAAACTCCCGCTCTTGCTGGGGTTCGTGCTGGCCCTGGCCGGGGCAGGTGGGGGATTTTTTGCCGTGACGTCGGGCCTTCTGCCCGGCGGCGAATCGGCACACGCGGCCGATCACGACGCGCATGGGGAGGAGGGCCACGAGGCCGGGCATACCGAGGTTGCGGCCCTGCCGGACGTGGATTTCGTACCGATCGAGCCGCTGATCATTTCGCTGAACACCAGCACCGGCACACATCTAAGGTTCCGCGCCCAGCTCGAGGTGCGCCGCCCCTACAAGTCCGAGGTGGAGCATCTTCTGCCCCGTGTCGTCGATGTGCTGAACGGTTATCTGCGCGCGATCAACCTCGCGGATCTGCAGGACAATGCCGCGCTTGTGCGGTTACGTGCGCAGATGTTGCGGCGGGTGCAGGTGGTGACCGGCGGCGACAGGGTAAGCGATCTGCTGATCATGGAATTCGTATTGAACTGAGGACGAGGACATGGAGCTGATTGCCGACATTCTTCTGGTCGCGGGAGCGCTCGGGGCGGGGATTTACTGTTTTGTGCTGTCACGCCGGCTGAGCCGGTTCAACGATCTTGAAAAAGGCGTGGGTGGCGCGGTGGCGGTGCTTTCGGCGCAGGTGGACGATCTGACCCGGACGCTGGAGACGGCGCAGACCACCGCCAGCACCTCGACGGAATCGCTCGACGGGCTGACCGAACGGGCAGAAAACGTCGCCCGGCGGCTGGAGCTTCTGGTGGCCTCGATGCATGATCTGCCGGCTGAGCGCGCGCAGCGACCTGGCGCGGCCTTCCGGTCGCGTGGCAACGGTGCGACGGAGGAAGACAGGCCGCTGGGACCGGTGTTCCGGCACGGTGCGGCCGCCGGAGGGTCTCGGCGATGAGCCGCAGGGGAAAAAGGCGCCGTCCGGCGGGGCGCGGCACGCTTTTCATCATTGCCGGCCTGTTGTTGGGCTCGGCCCTGATCCGGATCGGCGACGATGCCGGACAGGCACTGGCACGCGATGAAAAGCGTGCCGCGCCCC
>JAUIBJ010000043.1 GCA_030428025.1 Alphaproteobacteria bacterium | reverse complement strand
CCTCGTCGGTGCGCAGCGCCTCTTTCAGGCCCGACAGCCCCTGGAACCCCATCTTCTTGAGCAACCGGCTGACGGTCATCTCGCTCACTCGCGCCTCTCGCGCAAGCGCCGCGCCGCTGTCGAGCGAAAGAAGCCGCCCGCGCGTCTTCAGGCAGGAGGCCGCCCGGCGTTCCGCCGAGGACAGCGCGTCCCACACATCATCGATGCGTTTTTCCAGCTTGGCCGGACCCGACAGGGTTGATGTTTTCACGGGGTCATTCATGTTAGTAATATAACACTACCGTGATTCGATAAAATAATACCAGCGATTCGCGGCACCGAACGACAGGGACCTTGAATGTCATCCAGACCCGCACATGCCGATCATCAGGCACAGGACCGGCGCAACACCATTTCCGCCAGATCGCTGGTCAAGACTTTCGGGCATGGCGAGACCCGGGTCACCGCGCTCGACAATATCGACGTGGACATTCGCGAGAACGAATTCTTCACCCTGCTCGGTCCCTCCGGCTGCGGCAAGACCACGCTTCTGCGGCTGATCGCGGGGTTCGAACTGCCCACCGGTGGCACGATCGAACTGGAGGGCAAGGATATCACCGCCCTGCCCCCGCATCTGCGGCCGGTAAACACGGTGTTCCAGAACTACGCGCTGTTCCCGCATATGACCGTGGCCGAGAATGTGGGTTTCGGGCTGAAGATGCTGGGCAAGCCCTCGGGCGATATCGACGCGCGGGTCAAGAAGATGCTTTCTCTGGTGCAGCTTGAAGCGATGGCGAACCGCCGTACCGATCAGCTGTCGGGCGGACAGCAGCAGCGCGTGGCCCTGGCCCGGGCACTGGCGCCGGCGCCCAAGGTGCTTCTGCTCGACGAACCGCTGGCCGCGCTGGACCTGAAGCTGCGCAAGAACATGCAGCTCGAACTGAAGAGCCTGCAGCACGAGACAGGCATCACCTTCGTCTTCGTCACCCACGATCAGGAAGAGGCGCTCACCATGTCCGACCGGATCGCGGTGATGCGTGACGGCGCGATCCTCCAGATCGGCTCGCCCAAGGATATCTACGACCGCCCGACCCACCGCTTCGTGGCGGATTTCATCGGTGACATCAACATCTTCGAAGGCACCGTGGAATCGACCGAGGGGAATCAGGCCAAGGTGCGGCTGCGTGATGGTGAAACCGTTCTGGCCCGCATGCCCGAGGCCGGAACCTCCGCCGGAAGCTGCGCGCTGGCGGTCCGGCCCGAAAGCCTGCGCATCGCCGGGCCGGGCGAGGCGGCCGCGCTTGAAGGAACGCTGGAAAACGTCGTCTACATGGGCGCCGCGCACAACCTGCATCTGCGGCTGGGCAGCGGCGAAGAACTGGTAGTGCGCCACGGGGGTTCGACTGAAGGGATCGACCTGTCGCCGGGCGCGCAGCTGGGCGTGGTGATTGCCCCGGGCGGCGCACGGGTGCTGGCGTGACGGCCGCGACCCTGACCCAGGCACAGATCGAGGAGCGGCGCAGAACCCGGCGCACGCGCCGCGCCCTGCTCGCCCCGGCGCTGATCATCATCGTGGCAATCAGCGTCCTGCCTCTGGGCATCACCTTCGTCTATTCCTTTCTCAAGCCCGGCACCTATGGCGGCGTGATATGGGAATTCTCCACCGACGCCTATGTCCAGTTCCTGTTCGAGCGCGACATCTTCGACGGCACACTTCAGTTCAACGACTCCTACCTGACGATCTTCATGCGCTCCATCGGGCTGGCCTTCGGGGCGACGGTGGGAGCGTTGATCCTCGGCTTTCCCACCGCCTATTTCATCGCCACCAAGCCGCGCGAACAGCGCAACCTGTGGCTTTTCCTGATCACCCTGCCCTTCTGGACGAACCTGCTGATCCGCACCTATGCGATGCTTCTCATCCTGCGCGACGAGGGGATGATCAACCTCACCCTGATGGGGGTAGGCGTTATCGAGAAACCGCTGTCGATCCTCTATACCGACACGGCGGTCTTCATCGGGCTGATCTACACCTACCTGCCCTTCATGGTGCTGCCGCTCTACGCGAGCCTCGAAAAGCTCGATTTCCGGCTGGTCGAGGCGGGCTATGACCTTTACGCCAACCGCTGGCGGGTGCTGCGCCACATCATCACGCCGGTGGCCAAGCCCGGCATCATCGCCGGCTGCATCCTGGTCTTCATTCCCGGGCTCGGCGCCTATATCACACCGGCTCTTCTGGGCGGCGGCAAGAAACTGATGATCGGCAACATGATCGCCATCCAGTTCGGCTCGTCCCGAAACTGGCCCTTCGGCTCGGCGGCCGCGCTTATCCTGATGGCGCTGGTGGTGATCGCCCTGCTGATCTATGCCCGGGCCGCCGGCAAGGGGGCGCGCGCCCATGGCTGAAACCTCCGTCCCAACCCCTCGCCGCGCCCCCCGCGCCCGCGACCTCAAGGCGATGCCGGGCTTCAAGACCATCGGCTGGGCCTGCATTTTCGCGCTTTACATGCCGCTGGCGGTACTGATCATCTTTTCCTTCAACGACAACCGCTCGGTAGTGAAGTGGACCGAGTTTTCCCTGCGCTGGTACGAAGCCGCGTTGGAAAACGACGGCATTCGTAACGCCGCCTGGGTGTCGGTGAAGGTGGCGGCAGTGGCCACGATCTTTTCCACCATCGCGGCGACCATGGCGGCACTGGCCACCACCCGCACCGCGGCCTTTCGCGGCCAGGGGCTGGCCTACGGCATCATCAACCAGCCGCTGATGATCCCCGAGATCGTCACCGCAATTTCCACCCTGTCTCTGTTTTCGCTGGTCAAGCAGGCCACGGGCGTCACCGGAATAGGATACCTTATGGCGGCGCATACCGCTTTCTGCATCCCCTTCGCCTTCATGCCCATCCGGGCCCGGCTGGAGGACATGACGCTGACGCTGGAACAGGCCGGCGCCGACCTTTACGCCACCCCGTGGCAAAGCTTCCGCTACATCACCCTGCCGCTGCTGATGCCCGGCATCCTGGCAGGCGCGATGCTGGCCTTCGTCGTCTCGCTCGACGACGTGATCATCACGCTGATGGTCGCGGGCCCCGGCGAGACCACCCTGCCCATCTTCATACTCGGCGCCCTGCGCCGCGGCATCACCCCCGAAATCAACGCCGTTTCGACCGTCCTTGTCGCGGTCTCGGTGATCCTCGTCATCGCGCTCTTCCTAGTGCAGGGGCGGATGAAGAAATAACCAAAACCAACCAACTGGAGGTATGATCATGACACCCACCCTGAAGGCTCTTACGGCCGCGACCGCGCTGGCGCTTGCCGGCGGTGCGGCGCTCGCCGAGGGCGAGCTGAACATCTACAACTGGGGCAACTACACCAGCCCCGAGATGATCGAGAAGTTCGAGAAGGAATTCGACGTGACCGTCAATCTCGACGGCTACGACTCGAACGAGACCATGCTGGCCAAGGTTCAGGCCGGCAATACCGGCTATGACATCGTCGTGCCCGGCGACTACATGATCAAGGTCATGATCGGCGAGGGCCTTCTGGCCGAAGTGAAGCCCAACGAGATGGAGAATTTCGAGAATGTCGATCCCAAATGGGTCGATGTCTGGTGGGATCCGGGCCGCAACTACTCGATCCCGTATCAGTGGGGCACCACGTCGTTCACCGTCGATACCGCGGTCTATGACGGGGATATCAACACGCTGGCGCTGATGTTCGACCCGCCCGAGGTGCTGAAGGGCCGGATCAACATGCTCAACGACATGAACGACGTCATCAACGCCGGCCTGCGCTATCTCGGCTATGGCCGCTGCAACGGCAACGAGGACGAGATGCGCGAGGTGCTGGAAATGCTGCTGGAAGCCAAGCAGCACTGGCGCACGATGGACTATTCCACCATCGAGAAGCTGACCTCCGGCGATGTCGATCTCAGCCAGAACTGGAACGGCGCGGCGATGCGCGCGCGGATGCAGCGCCCGACCCTGCAATATGCCTATCCCAAGGAAGGCTTCACCGGCTGGATGGACAACGTGGCGGTTCTGGCCGACGCACCGAACATGGAGAACGCCAAGCTCTTCATCAACTTCATGATGGATCCGGAAAATGCGGCGATGACCTCGAATTTCGCCCGCTATGCCAACGGCATTCAGGGCTCCGACCAATACATGGACGAAGAGATGCTGAGCGCGCCGGAGATTGTCATGCCCGCGGATGCACCTGCGCCCGACTTCGTCAAGCCCTGCCCGCAGGAAGTGGTCGATCTCTACAACAAGGTCTGGACCCGGCTTAAGCAGTAAAGCCGAACCGGGGGCGCGCGGAAAGACCCGCGCGCCCCTTTTCCGTTCCGCTCCAGAGGATCCAAGATGACAACGCAAACCGCGCCAGAGGCGCCCGGCGGCGTGCCGGCATCGGCACGTGCGGCGGGGATCATGCAGGGCTTTCCGCCGCCCCGCGACAAGCGCCCGACGCTGACCAACTGGGATTTGCCACCCTGGAACCGGTGGAGCTTCCAGAACATGCACCGGCTGTTCCCGACGACGGATGTGTTTCGCGGCTTCGGCCCGGAACGCCCCTTGGCGGAGGACGCGGCCGACCTGGACGCGGTGCCTGTGGCCCGCGGCGACGGGCACCGCGTGCCGCTCTCCCGCTTCCTGCAGGAGGCCTGCGCCGACGGCATTGCCGTGCTGCACCGGAGCCGTCTGGTTTACGAACGTTATTTCAACGACATGGCGCCCCACAGCCTGCACCTGTCGCAATCGGTTGCCAAGTCGGTGACCGGACTGGCGGCGGGCGCGCTCTGGGGCGAGGGGCTGCTCGACCTCGACGTGCCGCTGGGCGATCTCGTGCCCGAAATGAAGCACTGCGGCTATGCCGAGGCGACGCTCGATCAGGTGCTCGACATGCGCTCGGGCGTACGCTTTACCGAGGATTACAACACCCCCGGCAGCGACATGACCCGGATCGACATCGCCTCGGGCTGGCGCCCTTTCGACCCTGCCGAAGGCCGACCGACGATCCGCGAGGTGATTCTGTCGCTGCCGCAAATCCGCCCCCATGGCGGCGACTTCGACTATCGTTCGATAGAGACGGATGTGGTGGCCTGGGCGATGGAACGCGCCGCGGGCGCGCCGCTGGCCGACCTGCTCAGCACCCGCATCTGGCAGCATCTGGGCGCCGGCCGCGATGCCAATTTCACCGTCGACCAGGACGCCACCGCCCTGGCCGACGGTGGCTTCAACGCCACCCTGCGCGACTATGCGCGCGTGGGCCAGCTGGTGCTGGACCATGGCCGCGCGGACGGCCGGCAACTGGTGCCGGAGGCCTGGATCGCGCAGATGCGGCAGGGCGACCCGTCGGTCTTCGGCCCACCCTGGAGCGACAGCTTCCCGAACGGCGCCTATCGCCGCTTCTGGTGGATCCGGGATGCCGAGCGGGGCGATGTCTGTGCCCGCGGCGTCTTCGGGCAACATATCTATGTGGATTTCGAAAGCGATCTGGTGATCGCGCTGGTCTCGAGCTGGCCGGATTATCTGATCGAGGACCTGGTGCGGGACAGCCTGACCGCCTTCGACGCGATCCGCGAAGGGCTCGGGGCCTGAAAAACAGAGGAAGAGGACAAGGATGACAGCCGATCTCATCATCACCGGCGGCAAGGTTCTGACGATGGAACCGGACAGCCCCCGCGCCGAGGCCGTTGCCGTGCAAGGCGACCTGATCGCCGCCGTGGGCAGCGCGCAGGATATCGAGGCACTCGCCGGGCCCGACACGCAGCGGATCGACGCGAAGGGCGCCACGGTTCTGCCCGGTTTCGTCGAAAGCCATCTGCACCTTTTCATCGGCGGCTGCGAGTTGCAGAACCTGCAACTCGACGGCGCCACCGACCCGGCCGAGATCGGCGAGCGCGTGCGTGCTTTTGCCGCCGAGCGCCCTGACCTGCCGCTGGTCATGGCGCAATCGCCCGATTACAGCGTTTTCGCCGAGGAGGCGCCGCGCGCCGTGCTCGACCGGATGCTGCCCGACCGGCCGCTGGCGATGATGGCGCATGATCATCACACCGTATGGGCGAACACCAGAGCGTTGGAGGTGGCCGGCGTGCTGCACGGGCGCGAAACCCCGCCGGGCCACGAGGTGGTTATGGGCGAGGACGGGCTGGCCAACGGTGCGCTGCTGGAGCCCGAGGCGTTCAGCCCGGTCCTGCGACTGGGCGGACAGGAACGGGTGATCCTTGGCCTCACCACCGGGCGCGACCCCGACCCCTGGCCCGACGCGGATGCGCGCGAAGGCGATCTGGAGCACCTGCGGCGCGGCCTCGCCCACGCCGCGCGCCACGGCATCACCTCGATGGTGAACATGGACGGCAACACCTATCTGCTGGAGCTTCTGTCGGAGTTGCGCGAGCGCGGCGAACTGGCCATGCGGGTGCGCGTACCCTTCCATTTCGTTCCCGAGATGGAGTTGGCCGACCTGGAGACGGCGAAGGCCATGCACGAGAAATGGAATGACGAATGGCTCACCTCGGGCTTCGTCAAGATGTTCATGGACGGGGTTATCGACAGCCGGACGGCCTTCGTGAAGAACGACTATCCGGGCCAGCCTGGCTATCGCTCGCACGGGCGGTTCTCGGTCGAGCGCTTTGCCGATCTGGCCACCCGGATCGACGCGATGGGCCTTCAGATCGCGGTGCATTCCATCGGCGACGCGGCCACCGAGCGGGTGCTCGACGGCTATGCCGCCGCACGCAAGGCCAATGGGATGGACGGCCCGCGCCACCGGATCGAGCATCTGGAACTGGTCGACCCGGAGGATTTCGCCCGGCTGGGCGAGTTGGGGATCACCGCCTCGATCCAGCCACCGCACGCGCCCGGCTGCAGCGGCCTGCCGCTGGAACCGACGCTGGGCAATATCGGCCGCGACCGCTGGGCCGACGCCTTTGCCTGGCAACGGCTTGCCGAGGCGGGTGCGCCCATAGCGCTTGCCTCCGACTGGCCGGTCTCCGACATCTCGATCCTTCGCGGCCTGCACGCGGCGACAACCCGCGAGGCGTGGGCCGAGGACGTGCCGAACCACCGCTTCACGCTTCAGGCGGCACTGGCCGGCTACACGATCGGCGGCGCCTATGCGGAAGGCACCGAGGCGATCAAGGGCTCGCTCAAGCCAGGCAAGCTGGCCGATATCGTCCTTCTCGATCGTGATATCGAGGCCGCGCCGCCCGACGATCTGGAAAACGCACAGGTTTCGGTCACGATCTGCGGCGGCAGGATCAGCTACGGCGCACCCTGACCGCCTCAACGCGGCTTTTTGTCAATCGGGTCTTTCCTCGCGCGCGTGGCGCTATATTGTCGGGGAAATGACCCGGGGCAGAGCTTAATGTCTTTATTCTTGATCGTCGCACTCCCCTTTCTGGGCGCGCTGCTGCCCGGCCTCATGATTCGTGCCGGGCGCAGCGCCTGCGCCTCGACCACCCTTTTCATCACGCTTCTGGCCTTCATCGGGCTGATGACTCACCTGCCGGCGGTTATGGCCGGCGAGGTGGTGACGGCAGGTATCGACTGGCTCCCTGCGCTGGGGCTGAACTTCAACCTTTTCGTCGATGGGCTGGGCCTGTTCTTCGCCGCGCTGATCCTCGGGATCGGGCTTCTGATCATCACCTATGCCCGCTTCTACCTCTCGCGCGACGACAACATGGGCGAGTTCTATACCTATCTGTTGCTCTTCCAGGGGGCGATGGTGGGGATCGTGCTATGTGACAACATTCTGATGCTGCTCGTGTTCTGGGAGCTGACGTCGCTATCGTCCTTCCTGCTGATCGGCTTTTGGAAACACCTGCCCGAGGGCCGGCAGGGCGCGCGGATGGCGCTGGCGGTGACCGGCATGGGCGGGCTGGCAATGATCGGCGGCATGCTGCTTCTGGGGCAGATCGTGGGCAGCTATGACCTGACGGTGATCCTGGAGCACCGGGACGAGATTCAGGCATCGCCTCTCTACGTGCCCGCGCTACTTCTGATCCTTCTGGGCTGTTTCACCAAATCGGCGCAGTTCCCGTTCCATTTCTGGCTGCCCCACGCCATGGCCGCGCCCACGCCCGTCTCGGCCTATCTGCATTCGGCCACGATGGTGAAGGCCGGCATCTTCCTGATGGCGCGGATGTGGCCGGTTCTCTCCGGCACCGAGATCTGGGTGGTGCTGGTCACCGGCATCGGCCTATTGACGATGGTGATGGCGGCGGTGATTGCGCTCTTCAAGAACGACCTCAAGGCGCTGCTGGCCTTCTCGACCGTCTCGCATCTGGGGCTTATCACCATGCTCTTGGGCACCGGCACGGCGTTCGGGGCGATGGCGGCGGTGTTTCACATCCTCAACCACGCCACCTTCAAGGCCGCGCTCTTCATGTCGGCGGGCATCGTCGATCACGAGGCGGGCACGCGCGACATCACCCGACTGGGCGGGCTGCGGCGGCTGATGCCGGTGACCTTCGTCATCGCCACAATCGCCTCCCTCTCGATGGCGGGCATCCCGTTCTTCAACGGATTTCTGTCGAAAGAGATGATGCTGGAGGAAACCCTGCATACCACGCTTTTCGGCAGTCCCTATCTGGTGCCGGTACTGGCCACGGTTGGCGCGCTCTTCTCGGCCGCCTATTCCTTCCGCTACGTGGCGCATACCTTCCTGGGCAAGGAGCGCGACGATTACCCGGGCCACCCGCACGATCCCGGTTTCGGCATGTGGGCGCCGCCCGCGCTGCTGGTGGTTCTGGTGGTGGGCATCGGCGTGGCCCCCTTCCTCGCCGAGCCGCTGGTGAAACAGGTGACCGCGGCGGTTCTGGGGAATGCGGCCGAGCTGCCCTATGCACATCTGAAAATCTGGCACGGCCTGAACACGGCACTGGCCATGTCGGCGGCGGCGGTGGTCGGCGGCCTTCTGCTGCTTCTGGCCTTCGCGCCTCTTGCCCGCGCCTGGGCCGCCGGCGGACCGCCCGCAGCGAAGACGCTCTATGACGGGGTGATCTGGGCGGCGGTCACTGTCGCGCAGCGGATCACCGGGCGGCTGCATGACGGCGCGCTTACCCGCTACGCGGCGATCTTCGCCGTCACCGTTGTCGCCGTGGGTGCGCATGCCTGGTTCAGCGGTCGCACGGGCGCCCCGGCGCGCGAGATGCTGCCCATCCAGCCCATGGCGGTGGTCGGCTGGGTGCTTCTGGTCGCGGCAACGGGTGTGTTGATCTACAACCACCGAAACCGCTTTCTGGTGCTGGTGCTGATGGGGATCGTGGGCCTGGTCATCTCGGTGGGCTTCGCGCTCTTCAGCGCCCCCGACCTGGCTCTGACGCAGCTTTCGGTGGAGGTGGTCACCGTCATCCTGCTGCTTCTGGCGCTGAACTTCCTGCCCCGCACCACCCCGGTGCAAAGCCCGCCCGGACGTCGCTTTCGCGACGGCGTGATCTCGATTGCCGCGGGGCTGGGCGCCGGCGGGCTGATCTATGCGCTGATGATCCGCGATTTCGTCGCCGCGCCGATTTCCGGCTATCACCTGGAAAACTCCTATTATGGCGGCGGCGGCACCAATGTGGTCAACGTGATCCTTGTGGACTTCCGCGGCTTCGACACCTTCGGCGAGATCATCGTGCTGGGGATCGCCGCGCTGATCATCTACGCGATTACCGAGGCGCTTCTCTCCAGCCCCGTGCGCGCCCGCCTGCTGAACCGGCCCATCGAGGACGTGGCGGGTGACGCGCATCCGATGATGATGGTGGTGGTCACCCGGGTGATGATGCCCGTGGTGCTGCTGGTTGGGGTCTATATCTTCCTGCGCGGCCATAACGAACCCGGCGGCGGCTTCATCGCCGGGCTGGTGGTGGCGATCGCGGTGGTGATGCAATACATGGCTTCCGGCTATGCCTGGGCCGATGCGCGGCAGCGCTATCCCTATCACGGCATCATCGGCACCGGCGTTCTTGTGGCCGGCCTCACCGGCATCGGCGCCTGGTTCTTCGGCAGCGAATTCCTGACCTCCGCCTTCGGCTATTTCCGCATCCCGCCCTTCCAGAAATTCGAGCTGGCCACCGCCATGGGCTTCGACCTTGGCGTTTTCCTCTGCGTGGTGGGCGCGGTCATGCTGTCGCTGGAAAGCTTCTCGCGGCTGGCGAGGCGCAGCGACACCGAGGTCAGCGAATACGCGATGGATATCGACCCCTCGCGCGACGACCCGGACGCCGCAGACGGAAAGGAGGGCTGAGATGGAGCTGTTGCTGGCAAGCGCCGTTGGCGTTCTGACCGCTGCCGGGGTCTATCTGGTGCTGCGCCTGCGCACGTTCCCGGTGATTGTGGGAACGGCCTTTCTGAGCTATGCGGTTAATGTCTTCCTCTTCGCCTCCGGGCGGCTGACGATGAACAAGGCCCCGGTGCTGCAGGAGGGCGTGGCCGACTATACCGACCCGCTGCCGCAGGCGCTGGTGCTGACCGCCATCGTGATCTCCTTCGGGATGACGGCGGTCGTGGTGATGGTGGCGCTCGGCGCCTTCCTGAGTTCGCAGGACGACCATATCGACGACCAGCCCGCAGAGGCCGAAGACGGCAAGGGGACCGCGCCGTGACGCATTGGGTGATCCTTCCCGTCGTGCTGCCGGCGATGATGGCGGCCTTCATCGTGCTGGTGGTGCGGCATCACCCGCTTCTGCAACGCGTCTTCTCGCTGGGCGGCACGCTGGCGCTTCTGGCAGTGGCGGCGGGGCTTGTCTGGAAGACATCGGGCGGCGCCATTCTGCTCTATCAGCTCGGCGACTGGCCCGCCCCCTTCGGCATCGTTCTGGTGGCCGATCGGCTGGCCACGCTCTTCGTGCTGCTGACGGCGCTTCTGGCGGTCTTCGTTCAGCTTTATGCCATCGGCTCGGGCTGGGACATGCGCGGGCGGCATTTCCACGCCCTGTTCCAGTTCCAGCTGATGGGCGTGATCGGAGCGTTCCTGACCGGCGACGCCTTCAACCTCTTCGTCTTCTTCGAGGTGCTGCTGATCGCCTCATACGGGCTGATGGTGCATTCCGGCGGCACGCAGCGCTTTCGCGTGGGCCTGCAATACGTGGTCTTCAACCTTTTGGGCTCGACACTGTTTCTCTTCGCGCTCGGCACGATCTATGCCGAAACCGGCACGCTGAACATGGCCGATCTGGCCCAACGGATCGCTTCCGCGCCGGTCGAGCATTCCTCGGGGATTCGCACCGCCGCAGTGATGCTGCTGATGGTCTTCGCGGTGAAGGCGGCGATCCTGCCGCTGCATTTCTGGCTGCCCGCGGCCTATGCCACCGCACCGGCGCCGGTGGCCGCGCTCTTCGCGATCATGACCAAGGTGGGCGCCTATGCGATCATCCGTTTCTACACCCTGGTTTTCCCGCCGGAACTGGAGGCGACACAGGGGCTGTTCGACACGTGGCTGCTTCCGGCGGCACTTCTGACGCTTGCCATGGGCATGATCGGCGTGCTGGGCGCGCGGCGGCTCGACCGGCTGGTCGCCTTCGCCGTGATCGGGTCGATGGGCATGCTGATGTCGGCGGTGGCGGTTTTCACCCCGCAGGGCATCTCGGCCGCGCTCTATTATGCGATCCACTCCACCTTTGCCACGGCGACGCTCTTTCTTCTGGTCGATGTGGTGCGCGACAGGCGCGCCGGCAACGCGCTTACCTTCGACCTCGCGCCGCCGATGGCCGGGGGCGCGCTGGTGGCCGGCATGTTCTTCGCCGCCGCTATCGCCATGGCGGGCCTGCCGCCGCTGTCGGGCTTCGTCGGCAAGCTTCTGATCCTCGACGCGGCCGCAGCCGATGCACGCATGGCCTGGGTCTGGGCGGT
>JAUIBJ010000721.1 GCA_030428025.1 Alphaproteobacteria bacterium | reverse complement strand
CTGCCCACCCGTGGTCTGCCGCGCGAATATGCGGTGGCCGATCTGCGCGGCACGATGGGCTGGCGGGCCGAGATCGAGGCGGCCGAGCGGCTGGCCCGCACCGGTGCGGTGCCCGCCAACCGGCTGCTTGGTCTTTATACCGAACGCCAGCCCGCCGCCTCTGGCGGGGTCTGGGAGCGGGTGCGCGCGGTTCAAGCCTTCGACGTGGCGATGGCTTCGGGCAGGCGCGACCGCATCCTTGCCGAGTTACCGTCAGTCTGGCGCCTGATGCAGCAGGAGGGGCTGGCCGTGGTTTTCGCCACGCTGTACGGGCCCGAGCTGGTGGATATGGGGCTTTCCGAAAGCGATGCCGCGGCGCGCGAGGTGGCGCTGCTCTCTCCGCTTTACGAATCGGCCGCTGCGGCCGGGGCTGCGGAGACGCCGGGCGCGCGGTTCCTGAACGGGCTGGCCCGGGGCGCACCCGATCCCGCCCTTGCACAAAGCCCCCAGGAACGCCGCGTGGCGGCGGGTTTTGCCGCCGAGGGCCCCGCCGCCGAAGAAGGCGCGGCGCTCGCCGACGCCCGCATCGGCGAGGCGATCCTGTCGGCGGCCGGACGGCTGGATGCCAGCCATTCCGATCGCTCGCGCGGTGTGGAAACCGCGCTCGCCACCCTGCGCGCCGTGGGGCTGGAGGACGTGGCCCGCCGGGCGGCCCTGCAGATCCTGCTGATGCGGCCCAGATGACCGGCGACGCAGTCTGGATTTCCGCCTTTCTGGAGGCGCGGGCGGCCGAACTGGGCGCGGCGCAGAACACGCTGGCCGCCTACGGCCGGGATCTGGCCGATTTCTCGGACTGGCTGGGCGCACGCGATCAGGGCCTTTCGGAGGCCGGACAGGCGGAAATCGAGGCCTACATGGTGCATCTCGACGCCCAGGGTCTGGCCACCGCGACCCGTGCCCGGCGCCTCTCGGCCATTCGCCAGCTTTATGCCTTCGCCCTCGAGGATCGGCTGCGCGAGGACAACCCCGCCGCACGCATCCGCGGCCCCGGCCGCGACCGGCGCCTGCCCAAGACCCTGTCGGAAGAGGATGTGGACCGGCTCCTGCTGGCCGCCCGCCGCTCTGGCCGTGGCGCCATGGAGCAGGCGCGCAACACCTGCCTGATGGAGCTTCTCTATGCCACAGGCATGCGGGTGAGCGAGCTGGTGTCCCTGCCGGTCGCGGCAGCGCGCGGCGATCCGGACCTGCTGCTGATCCGCGGCAAGGGCGGCAAGGAGCGGCTGGTGCCGTTGTCGCGCCCGTCCCGCGCGGCGCTGGCCGAGTGGCTGACGCTGCGCGAGCGCGCGGAAGAGGCCGCTCGCGCCGAAGGGCGGCCGGCCTCGCCCTTCCTCTTTCCCTCTCGGGGCAAGGCGGGTCACATGACCCGAAACTGGTTTTACCTATTTATCAAAGACTTGGCGGTCGATTCTGGTGTAAACCCCAAGGCGGTCACGCCGCATACCCTGCGCCATGCCTTCGCCACCCATCTTCTTGCCAACGGTGCCGACCTGCGGGCGATCCAGACGCTTCTGGGCCATGCCGACGTGGCCACCACCGAAATCTACACCCATGTTCTGGACGAACGCCTGCGCCAGCTGGTCGAGGATCATCACCCGCTGGCGCGCGCGGCGCGGCGCAGCTCCGGCGGCAGCATGTCTTCCGACGGCCAGTGACCCGAGGCGAGCGCCGCATGATAGCCCTGCGTCAGCCCCGCCGCCTGCATCGCCGCGACAGCGGCGGCGTGATCATAGGCAAGCTTTTCGATCTCTGCCCGTCCGTCCCGCAACAGGGCATAGCGTGTTTCGGGATAACCGTCATTGGGCGGCATGCCGATCACACCCGCGCCTATCCAGTCGACACCTGCCACACGGCGCTGGAAGGCCAGCCCGCAATGACCGGCGATGACAGAGTCAATTCGCCCCGCAACCTTCTGAATATACGCGATTTCCTCGGCAAACGCGGCTTCCGGCGTCGTCGGCCAGAGAAACCGGCTCACCTCGGTCGCGCCGCCATGGATCACGGCAAAACGCCGCCCGGCCTGGGTGAACAGCGCCATGTCCGGCAACCCCGCCATCCAGGCCCTGTCATCGGCACCCACCTCGGCATCGGCATGGCCGAACCAGCCGGCCGACAGCCGGTCGCAGGTGCTGCCCGCCTCGAAGCCGCAGCCGCAATCCATCGCATTCGCGGCAAGCTGGATCTCGCAGTTCCCGGCCACCACGGGGCAGCCCGCCGCGCGGATGGCCGCCACCGTTTCCGCCGGTTCCCCGCAATAGGCCACGAGGTCGCCGGTGCAGATCATCCGCGCGGGCGCAATCCCCTCGCGCCGCGCA
>JAUIBJ010000042.1 GCA_030428025.1 Alphaproteobacteria bacterium | reverse complement strand
CACGGATGCGCGACTGGAAGACGGGCGATCCGCTCGATCCGCAAAACCACCTGGGCGCGCTGATCGACGGTGAGCATTGCAGGAAGGTCTCGAAATACCTCAAGGGCAAGGCTGTCGCGGGCGGTGGCAAGCCCAAGGGCAACTTCGTCGAGCCGACGGTGTTCGAGGTCAGGAAGACCGATGCCAAGGCGAAAGAAGAGATTTTCGGGCCGATCCTGTCGGTGATCGAGGTGGCCAGCACCGAGGAGGCCATCGAGTTGGCCAATGACACCGAGTATGGCCTCGCGGCCTCGGTCTTTACCGGCAACGTGCGCAAGGCCATTCGGGCGGCACGGGATATCCGCGCGGGCACGGTGACGGTGAACTGCTATGGCGAGGGCGACATCTCCACCCCCTTCGGCGGCTACAAGCAATCGGGCTTCGGCGGGCGCGACAATTCCATTCACGCCCATGACCAGTTCACCGAGATGAAGACGATCTGGATCGACCTCACCGATCCGAAAGACGGCGACAACGTCGCGTAGGGTGGGGTTTCACCCCACCATGGCGCCACGGTGGGGTGAAACCCCACCTTACCAGAAGGACGACGCATCATGGCTGATGTGGCAGAGAAAAAAGCGGCCCGGCGGGGCCGCGGGGCGCGCACCTCGGCGCGGCGGACGCGGGATTTCACGATGCTGCCCGCACTCAGGCGCGGGTTGCCCCTGACCGAGCCGATGGACCGGGAGCAGGTCGAACGGATCGACGCGGCCTCGATGCACATTCTCGAAAACGTGGGTGTCGTGTTCCGCGACCAGATCGCCTTGGCCGACTGGAAAGCCGCCGGGGCCAAGGTGATGGGCGAAACCGTCTATCTCGACCGTGGGCTCGTGCGGGAACTGATCCAGACGATCCCCGAAACCTTCACCTATCACGCGCGCAACCCGGCGAACAACCTGCCCTTCGGGCGCGATCACGCAATCTTCGTTCCGATGACCGGCGCGCCCTACCTGCGCGATCTGGATGACCAGCGCCGCAACCCGACGTTGGACGATCTGTCGAATTTCCACAAGCTGGCGCATATGCTGCCGGCGATGCACAGCTCCGCGCATCATATCGTCGAACCCTACGACCACCCGATCAGCCAGCGGCACCTGCGCATTACCTATTCGTCGATGAAACATTCCGACAAGACGTTCATGGGCATGACCACCAGCCCGAAAAACGCGGAAGACGTGATGGAGATGTGCGCGATCCTTTTCGGCGCGGATTTCATGGAGGATCATCCGGTCGTCACCGGCAACTGCAACGGCAACTCGCCGCTGGTCTGGGACGAAACCATGCTGGGCGCGATGCGCGCCTTCTGCCGCAAGAACCAGCCGGTGCTTTGCTCGCCCTTCGTTCTGGGGGGCGCGAATACGCCTGCCTCGGTCGCGCCGGCGGTGGCGCAGCTCAATGCCGAGGCCCTGTCGGCGCTGGCCTACACGCAGGTCATCCGAAAGGGCGCGCCGGCGATCTATGGCCACTATCTTTCCACCGTTTCGATGAAATCCGGGGCGCCCATGGCCGGCACGCCCGAGATCAGCCTGATGAACATGATGATCGGCCAGATGGCGCGGTTCTACGGCGTGCCGTGGCGCTCTTCCACCGCTCTGGGCGGGGCCAAGACGCTGGATGCCCAGGCGGGCTATGAAAGCGCGACCACGCTGATGGCGCTACAGA
Source organism: Alphaproteobacteria bacterium (assembly GCA_030428025.1). Lineage (GTDB taxonomy): Bacteria > Pseudomonadota > Alphaproteobacteria > Rhodobacterales > Rhodobacteraceae > Roseovarius. The sequence continues at coordinate 10,127 of JAUIBJ010000042.1, read as the reverse complement.
TGGCGGGCACAAACTATATGTGGCACGCCGCCGGCTGGAACGAGGCCGGGATGCATTGTTCCATGGCCAAGTTCGTGGTGGATGCCGAGCAATGCGCCATGGCCTACCGCATGGCCGAGGGCATCCGCTGGGACGATTTCGACGAGGCGATTGCGGCCGTGGGCGATATCGGTCCGGGCGGGCATTACCTTGGTCACGCGCACACGCTGGCCAATTTCCAGCGCGCGTTCTTCATGCCCGACCTCTTCGACAACAATGCCTATGAGCAATGGGTGGCCGAAGGCGGGATCGACACGAATATCCGCGCGATCAACCACGCCCGGGAGTTGCTAAAGGCCTATGAAGAGCCGACACTCGAGGAAAGCGTGAACGATGCGCTGCTCGACTATATCGCGCGCCGCGAGCGCGAGATTCCTGCGGCGGACGCCCTGAACCAGGAGTACTGAGCCATGTGCGCGCTGCCTTATCTCGACCTGACCGATCCGGGGTTTTCCACCCGGGGGGCCGAGGTCATGGCGGCGCGCGACGCGCATTGGTGCGCCCAGACCCCCTATGGTCTGGCGGTGCTGCGCTACATGGAGGTGGGGCGCATCCTGCGCGACCGGCGCTTCCGGCAGGGCAGCCATGCCTGGCCCGATACGGTAGGCATCGCCGGGCCCTTCGCCGATTTCTGGCGGGCCTCGGTGATCGGGCGCGAAGGCGACGAGCATCGCAAGCTGCGGGCGCTGGCGGTGCCGGCCCTGTCGGAGGAGTATGTGCTGAGCCTCAAGCCCGCCTTCGACGAGATCGCCCGCGACCTCTGCGAGGGATTGCGCCAGACCCGGGCCTGCGAGTTTCAGACGGCGTTCTGCGAGCCCTTCGCCGGGCAGGCGATCACCACGCTTCTGGGGCTTTCGCGCGACCGCTGGCCCGAGGTGGCGCATGACGCCGCCGATCTGGGGCTGGCGATGGGGATCGAGGCGCCGCAGCATCAGGACCGGTTCAATTCCGCGTGCGAGCGCCTTTTCAACCTCGCCGATGAACTGGTCGCCCGGGTGCGGCGGGGCGAGGACGAGGAAAGCTATGTGGCGCGCATGGTTGCCGAATTCGACGCGAATGGTGACTGCACCCATGAGGAACTGCTCAACACCATCGTGATTTCCATCTTCGGCGGGGTTGATACGACCCGCGCCCTTCTGGGGCTTGGCCTGTCTCTTTTCATAGAGCACCCGGACCAGTGGCGAATGTTGCGGGCCGATCCCTCGCTCATCCCTGCGGCGGTCGACGAGTTCATCCGCGCCCGCCCGACAACCACATGGGCCACGCGCGAGGCGGTGGAGGATGTCGAGATGAACGGGCAGATCATCAGGAAGGGCACCATCCTGCATCTCTTCGTGCATGCCTCGGCTCGCGACCCGGACTATTGCGAAGACCCGCGTTTCGACATCACCGCGAAACGGCGCAAGCATTTCGGCTTCGGTGGCGGGGCGCATCACTGCATCGGCCATCTCGTCGCCCGCACCGACACGGCCTGCGCGCTCGACGCGCTGCGGCAGAGCTTCGTGACGGTCGAGTATGATGGCACGCCGGAATGGCTGCCCGACAGCGGCAACACGGGCGCGCGGCGCCTACCGATCAAGTACGAGGTCGCCTGATGCGGTTCGCGGGCAGGCGCGCGCTCGTGACCGGGGCTGCAGGCGGCATCGGCGCGGCTGTCGTGGCCATGCTGCGGACAGAAGGCGCGCGCGTGGCGGTGACCGACCGACAGACCGCCGGACTCGAGGCCGAGGCGCATTTCGACGGTGACCTGTGCGATGCCGGGTTCTGCGATGGGCTGCCGGGACGGGCGGCGGTGGCCCTGGGCGGGCTCGACCTGCTGTTCAACAACGCCGGCATCATCGCCCGCGGTCCGATCACCGATGCCACCGACGCCGACTATGCCCTGACGATGGCCGTCAATGTCGAGGCGCCCTTCCGCCTGTGTCGTGCCGCGATCCCGATCATGGCCGGGCAGGGGGGTGGCGCCATAGTCAACACCGCCTCCTGCTGGGGCCTGCGGCCGGGGCCCAACCACCCGCTCTATGTCATGTCCAAGGCGGCACTCGCCTCGTTGACCCAATGCCTTGGACGCGACCATGCGCATCAGGGCATCCGCGTCAACGCCGTCTGCCCGAACGAGGTGAACACGCCGATGCTGCGGTCTGGCTTCGCCATGCGCGGCTTTGATCCCGACCGCGCCGTGGCCGAGCTGGGCGAAACCGTCCCCTTGGGCCATATCGCCGAACCGGAGGAGATCGCCGACGTGATCCTGTTTCTCGCGTCGGATGCGGCCCGTTACATGACCGGCGCATTGCTGGAAGTGCATGGAGGCAAACCCGTCCAATGACACGTTTTGCTGGCAAAGTGGCGCTGGTTACCGGCGCCTCCTCGGGCATGGGCGCGGCCACCGCCGACCTCTTGGCCGAAGGGGGTGCCCGGGTCTTCACCGCTCAACGCGGGGCCACGGCGCATGAAAGCATCGCTGCCGATTTCTCCGACCGCGCCACGCCCGCCCGCGTGATCGACCACGTGAAGCAGGCCGCCGGGGGCCTCGATATCCTGATCAACAATGCCGGCATGATGCTCGAAGGCACGGTGGAGGAGACCAGCGAGGAGGACTGGGACGCGCAGCTGCACCTGAACCTCACCATCCCCTTCCTGATGATCCGCGCCGCCATGCCGCTTCTGAAGGCGGCGCAGGGTGCCATCGTCAACACCGGCTCGATCGAGGGGATCGCCAGCAACCCCCGCCACCCGGCCTATTGCGCCTCGAAGGCAGGGCTGCACGGGCTGACGCGCGCCGTGGCGGTGGATGAGGGCCGGTACGGCGTACGCTGCAACGCCGTTGCGCCCGGCTGGATCGACACGCCCCTCAACGAGGCCTTTATCGAAAGCCTGGGCGACCCGGCGACCTTCCGCCAGGGCGTTGGGCGCATTCACCCCCTGCGCCGCACCGGCACGCCGCCGGAGGTCGCCCGCCTGATCTGCTGGCTCGCCTCCGACGAGGCGGGCTTTGTCACCGGACAGACCTACACCATCGACGGCGGCCGCACCGCCCAGTTGAGCCTGCCATGAAAGTCACGCGCCTGCCCAGAGACCCCGGCCCCTCCGGTTGGAACGAAATCCTGCCTGCGCCCGAGCCCGCGAGAGAACTGGAAGAGCGCACGACCGCTGATTTCCTGGTGATCGGCGGGGGGTTCGCCGGGCTTGCGGCGACCCGGCGGCTGGCCCAGCTTCATCCCGAGGCTAGGGTCGTTCTGCTGGAGGCCAAGCGCATCGGCGAGGGGCCGGCAGGGCGCAACTCCGGTTTCATGATCGATCTGCCGCATGACCTGGCATCCGACGATTACGGCGGCGCGCTCGAGGCCGATCTGGCCCAGACCCGCGCCAACCGAGCCGGTATCGACTTCGCCGCCGGGATGGCGGAAGATTTCGGATTGGGGGAAGAGGCCTTCACGCGCTCCGGCAAGACCAATGCGGCGGCCACGGAAAAGGGTCACCGGCACAACGTCGATTTCGCACGGCACCTGTCGGAGATGGGCGAGGCGCACCAGATGCTGGACGCCGCACAGATGCGCGAGATAACGGGCTCGGCGTATTACGTCAGCGGCCTTTTCACGCCCGGGGCGGCGATGATCCAGCCCGCGCTTTTCGTGCGCGGGGTGGCAAAGGGGCTGCGGTCGAACCGGGTGCGGGTGTTCGAGAACTCGCCGGTGACCGAGCTGCGTCGCGAGGGGGCGTGGAACGCGGTGACGGCAAGGGGCCGCGTGGTGGCGCCCAAGGTCATTCTGGCGGTCAACGGCCATGCCAACAGTTTCGGTTTCTTCAAGGGGCGGCTTCTGCATGTCTTCACCTATGCGTCGATGACGCGCGCGCTTGCCGATGACGAGGTGCGGAAACTCGGCGGTGCGCCCCGTTGGGGCGTCACCCCTGCCGACCCGATGGGTACCACCGTGCGCCGCATCTCGGGCACCGGCGGCGACCGGATCGTGATCCGCAACCGCTTCACCTGCGACCCGTCAATGGAGGTAAGTGCGGCGCGCATTGCACGGGTGGGCCTTGATCATGACCGGGCCTTCGCCGCCCGGTTTCCGGGGCTCAAGAATGTCGGGATGGAGTATCGCTGGGGCGGGCGGCTCTGCCTGAGCTGGAACAGCGTGCCGGCGATGGGCGAGGTGGATGAGGGGCTTTTTTCCGCCTGCTGCCAGAACGGGCTGGGCACCGCCAAGGGCACGATGCTGGGCAAGGTGACGGCCGAACTGGCCTCGGGCCATGGCTCGCAACTCTTGGACGAGATGCAGGCGCTCGATGCGCCGAAGCGGCTGCCGCCGGCGCCCATCACCTTTCTGGGGGCCAATGCCACCATCCGCTGGAGCGAACGCAGAGCCGGTCGGGAGATGTAGCTCCGCAGCCCTTTCCGTTTTGCCTCACTCGCGCGCCAGATCCTTCAGGATCGGGCAATCGGGCCGGTTGTCGCCCGCGCAGGCATGCACCAGATCGTTCAGCGTGTCGCGCATCGCCTGAAGCTGGGCGATCTTTTCCTCGATCTGGCCCAGATGCTCCTGCGCCACGCGCTTGACATCGGCGCTGGCGCGGGCTTCGTCCTCGTAAAGCGCAAGCAGCGTGCGGCAATCCTCGATCGAAAAGCCGAGCGCGCGGGCCCGGCCCAGAAAGGCCAGCTTGTGCGTGTCGCTGTCACGAAAGACGCGGTAGCCGTTGGCGTCGCGTGCGGGCCGGATCAGCCCGATCTCCTCGTAATAGCGGATGGTCTTGGGGGGCAGGCCCGTGCGTTTGGCAATGTCGCCGATATTCATCGCCGCCTCCTCATTCCGCCGGGGCCGGGCGAAGGGCCTCGGGCCGCGCCCGATCCTCCTGCTCCACCGTGTCGAGCCTGCGCAGGCGCAGCGCATTGGTGACCACGAAGACAGAGGACAGCGCCATCGCGCCGGCCGCCAGCATCGGCGACAGAAGAATGCCGGAGACCGGATAGAGCACTCCCGCCGCCACCGGGATCAGCGCGGCGTTATAGGCGAAGGCCCAGAACAGGTTCTGCCGGATGTTGCGCATGGTCCGGCGCGAGACATGCCGCGCGGTGGCCACGCCCGACAGGTCGCCCGACATAAGCACCACATCCGCCGCCTCGATGGCCACATCCGTGCCCGTTCCCACGGCGATGCCGGTCTCGGCCTCGGCCAGCGCGGGTGCGTCGTTAATGCCGTCGCCCACGAATGCCACCGGCCCGAACCGCTCTCGCATGGCCTGCACCGCCCGGCGCTTGTCGGCGGGCAGCACCTCGGCCTCGACATGGTCGATGCCCAGTTCCCCGGCGATGGCCTCTGCCGTGGCGCGCGTGTCGCCCGTGACCATCGCCAGTTTCAGCCCTTCGGCCCTCAGCGCGTCAAGCGCGGCGCGGGCCGAGGGCTTGACCCGGTCGGCCACGGCCAGAAGCGCGGCGGCCTGCCCGTCGATGGCCACGAAAACAGGCGTCTGGCCCTTGTGAGCCACCTCGTCTGCCGCAGCCCTCAGCGCGTCTATGGCAATGCCCTCCCGCGCCATCAGCCGTGCCGCGCCGATCATGAGGCTTCGTCCGTCGACCAAGGCGGAAAGTCCGTGCCCGCCGATGGCGCGCACCTCATCCGCATCGGGAAGGGAAAGCCCGTCTTCCTCCGCCGCCTCGACGATGGCCCGCGCGATGGGGTGTTCCGATTGCGCCTCGGCCGCGGCCACCATCCGCAGCACATCGTCCCGTGCAACGCCATCGGCCAGTTCGACGCGATGCAGACGCGGGCGGCCCTCGGTCAGCGTGCCGGTCTTGTCGAAGGCCACCACGCGCGCCTCGTCAAGCCGCTGCAGCGCATCGCCCTTGCGGAACAGCACCCCGAGTTCGGCCGCGCGGCCGGTGCCAACCATGATCGAGGTGGGGGTCGCCAGCCCCATCGCGCAGGGGCAGGCAATGATCAGCACCGAGACGCCGGCCACCAGTGCGAGCCCCAGCGCCGGATCGGGGCCGAAGGTCAGCCAGGCGCCGACGGTCAGCACCGCGATGGCGATCACGATTGGCACGAAGACCGCGACCACCCGGTCGGCCAGCGACTGGATCGGCAGGCGCGCGCCCTGCGCCTGGCTGACCTCGGCCACGATTTGCGACAGCATCGTGTCGCGGCCCACGCGGGTGGCACGGAACGTCACCGCACCCTCGCCGTTGACCGTGCCGCCGATCACCGTGTCGCCCGCGTCCTTGGCCACCGGCACCGGTTCGCCCGAGATCATGCTCTCGTCGACATAGGAGGCGCCCTTGATCACCTCGCCATCGACCGGGAATTTTTCCCCCGGGCGCACGAGGATCGCATCACCCGGTACCACGGCGTCGAGCGGCACGTCGGTGAAGCCGCCGTCCCGCTCGACCCGAGCGGTCTTGGGCTGCAGCCCGATCAGCCGCCGGATCGCCGCGCCGGCCTGACCGCGCGCCCGCGCCTCCAGCCAGCGACCCAGAAGGATCAGCGTGACGATCACCGCCGCCGCCTCGAAATAGACGGCCCGCGTCCCGTCGGGCAGGAGGGCGGGGGCAAAAAGCGCGACGGTTGAAAACGACCAGGCGGCAGTGGCGCCGAGGGCCACCAGCGAGTTCATCTCCGGCGCTCCGCGCAGCAGCGCCGGCACGCCCTTGGTGTAGAATTCCCGACCCGGCCAGACGAGGACAAGCGTGGCCAGCACGAACTGAAGGGTCCAGGAGAGCTCCTGCCCGACGGTCTGGTTGACCCAGTGATGCACACCCGGGATCAGGTGCCCGCCCATTTCGACCAGAAAGACCGGCAGGGTCAGCGCGCCCGCGATCAGCGTGCGGCGCAGGGCGCGCGCGGCTTCCTCGGCCTGCCTGTCGGTATTTGGCGCGCCCGTGTCGGCGGGCCGGGCAGGATAGCCCGCTTCGTTGGCAGCACGGGCCAGTTCGGCCGAGCTGACGGTACCGGCGAGGGCGTGGACGGTGGCTGTTCCGGCGGCGAAATTGACCGCCGCATCCAGCACGCCGGGGGCGGATTTCAGGGCGGTTTCGACCCGTCCGGCACAGGAGGCGCAAGACATCTCCGACACTTCCAGCGTCACGGTCTCGGTCCGGGCGGGATAGCCTGCAGCCTTGAGCGCTTCGGCCATCTGCATTGGAGTGGCGCCAGAGGCGGTCACCTGCGCGGTGCGGGTGGCGAAGTTCACGTCGGCCTCGGTCACGCCCGGGACATTGGCCAAGGCCCGGCCCGCCCGCCCGGCACAGCCGGCGCAGGAAAGCCCGTCGATTTCGAAATGGAGGCGGGATGCATCTGTCATGGGCGACAGATAGGGTTTCCAGTTACTGGAAGGTCAAGGGGTGGCCCGAAGAATCTGTCGTCACCGCCGCAAAACCGGCGCGATCAGGGCCGCAATGCGCGCCGAGCCCTTCTTCGACGGGTGCGTGTCGTCCGTGGCGAAAAGCGACGGGTCGTCCGGGTCGAACACGTCATCCATATCGACCAGCGTCACCCCGGCATCGGCCGCCGCCATCCGGCCCAGCCGTTTTTCCAGTGCTCTGTAGGGGGCCGCACACGGCGTGCGGGCATATCTTGGCGAGGTATAGTAATCCGCCCAGATCACCCGCGAGCCCCGGCGCCGCAGATCGGCCACCAGCGCGGGGATCGCACCGCGCCTGCCGTCTTCGGAAATCAGCCGGTTCAGCACGGGCCCGCAATTGGCGCAATCGCACTGGGCACTCAGGTCGTTCGCGCCCCCGTTCAGCACCACACTTTCGATCCGCAGACCCTTAAGCTGCGTGGGAATGTTCAAGGGCCCGGCGCCGCCCATCACCCTTGCTAGCGGCAGGGACACATCGCCCACGGGTTCCCCCAGCCGCGCCTGAAGCTGATCGGCGACAGACGCCCCGGCGCTTCGGTTCCACGCCATGACCGAATCGCCCGCCACGACGATTCGGGCTTCCTCCGGTACGCCGCGACCGCAGGCGGCGAGAAGGGCGAGGGAGAGGGAGAGGATGATCCTGAGTTTCATGCGGAGAAACGTGATCCGGATGGACGCGAGATCAAGATGCGGAAATCGGTATCTTGCGTGCGACAAGCTCTCGGGGTCGGGACGCCGGGCATCGGCGGGCCCCGCTGCGGCGATCATCCCCGTCCGAATGGTGCGATGTCAAAGCAGGTGTTCGCCAGGCCCGACATGGAAGGAAGGCGGAACGTCCAACAACAAAGGCCGGCCCCCCGGCCCGGCCTTTGCCGCAGTTTTCGAACCTCACTCCGCCGCGCAAGCCCCAGGGTTGTTGGGGTGCGTCGTCCAGTTGGCATATTCCTCCTCGACAACCTTTCCGGTGCGTTCGTCCACCGTGCCCGGGGCCAGCCGTTCCATGGTGATGCAGCCTTCCACCGGGCAGACATTTACGCAGAGGTTGCAGGCCACGCATTCGCTATCGTCCACGTCGAAGACCCGGTCCTCGGACATGGTGATCGCCTGGTGGCTGGTGTCCTCGCAGGCGGCATAGCACCGCCCGCATTTGATACAGAGATCCTGGTTGATCCGCGCCTTGGTGACGTAGTTGAGGTTCAGGTGCTGCCAGTCCGAGAGGTTCGGTACCGCTCGCCCGACAAGCTCGTCGACCGAGGTGAAGCCCTTCTCGTCCATGTATTGCGACAGGCCGGAAATCATCTCCTGCACGATCCTGAACCCATAGGTCATCGCGGCGGTGCAAACCTGCACGTTGCCCGCGCCCAGTGCCATGAACTCGGCGGCATCCTTCCAGGTGGTCACCCCGCCGATGCCGGAGATGGGCAGGCCCTGCAGGTCCGGCGTCCGGGCGATCTCGGCCACCATGTTGAGCGCGATGGGCTTGACTGCCGGGCCGCAATAGCCGCCATGGGCGCCCTTGCCGTCGATCGTGGGCTCGGGGGCGAAATTGTCGAGGTTCACCCCGGTGATCGAATTGATCGTGTTGATCAGAGAAACCGCATCCGCGCCCCCGTCCTTCGCGGCCTGCGCGGGCTTGCGGATATCGGTGATGTTGGGCGTGAGCTTGACGATCACCGGCAGGTCGGAGTGCTTCTTGCACCACTCGGCCACCTGTTGCACGTATTCGGGCACCTGGCCCACGGCCGAGCCCATGCCGCGCTCGCTCATGCCGTGCGGGCAGCCGAAATTCAGCTCGACCCCGTCGCAGCCGGTTTCCGCCACCCGTTCGAGGATCGCCTTCCAGCTGTCCTCGTTCACCGGCACCATCAGGCTCGCGATGATCGCCCGGTCGGGGTAATCCCTTTTCACCCGGGTCATTTCATCCAGATTGGTCTGCAGCGGTCGGTCGGTGATCAGCTCGATGTTGTTGAGCCCCAGAAGCCGCCGGTCGGCGCCCCAGATCGCACCGTAACGCGGGCCGTTCACATTGACGATGGGCGGGCCGTCCTCGCCCAGCGTTTTCCACACCACCCCGCCCCAGCCGGCCTCGAAGGCGCGGCGGACATTGTATTCCTTGTCCGTCGGCGGGGCCGAGGCCAGCCAGAACGGGTTGGGGGAGGAAATCCCGATGAAGTTGGATGTCAGATCGGCCATGTCCGGTCCTTTCCCTGTTGGCGCGCGTCAGCCCGGCGCGCGAAAGATCATTTCCACCGGGGCGAGATCCCCGGCCTTGACGTGTTTGACGTAGTTTTCGATCTTCTGGCCCGCCGTGTCGCGCATCAGAAGATGGATGCCCAGCGGCGGCGGCCCGCCCGCCGCCTTGATCCGGGCGAAGACCCTCTCGAAGAAATCCAGCGTGAAATCCCGCCGCTCGCGCTCGGCCGTGGCGGTGAAGCCGGCCTTGGCGGCGGCATCGCGGTACCGTTCCGGCGGATCGACGAAAGAGAAATCGCCCGCCTCCGCCCAGGGGAAGGGGAAGGTGAGCGGTGCCTCACTGTGGCGCATCACGTCGAACAGCGCGAATGTTCCGCCGGGGGCCAGTACGCGGGCGGCCTCGGCGAAGAGCCTGTCCTTGTCCTCGATGTTCATGCCCACATGGAACATCGTCGCGAGGTCGATGCTGCCTGCCTCGACCGGCAGGTCGAGCGCGCTGCCCACCGTGAAGGCGGTTTGTCCGCCGAGCCCCACCAGCC
>JAUIBJ010000041.1 GCA_030428025.1 Alphaproteobacteria bacterium | reverse complement strand
GAATGTTCGGCGACAGCCCCGCCTCGGTCAGCCGGCGGCGCACATGGCGCCGGAACTTGCCCTTGATGTGGAATTTCTGCCTTCCCAGCATCACGCAGGACTGCTTGTCGGCCACAAGATGCCGCGCAGCGACAAGCTGGCTGGCAAGCTGTGCGTCAATTCCCATAGCGACCTCTGCTCTCGAACCCCTCGACGCCGCCCCGGTTCGCGCCGGGACTGGCTGATTTTCGGGCAGCACGATGAATCTGGGGTCAATTTGGTCCGGTTATTTGGACTCAATCGGCATGATGTGCCTCTCTCATGCCGTCTGACCGCCCGCTTCTCGATTGGTTTTTGTCGCGGGTCCGCACTGCTCGTCCTCTGGATACGCAATGCCGCGCCGCCCGGTCAACAGGCTTGAAGACACCACAAGACGATCCACGCGGGTTTGCTTGGAAAAGTTGCCGTTTTGCCCCGTCCTGACGGGACTGAAACGAAAAAGCCCCGCCACATCGGGCGGGGCTTTCGAGAGTGCTTAGTGCACGACTGCGTCGTCTGGCCGTTCGCGGTTGGAACTGCCGACCCTGTCGCCGATGATCAGGCCGTCCGGCCCCGCGGTGACCGGCACGGTGCTGCCGTCGAGGATGTCGCCGGCCAGCAGCGCCTCGGCCAGCGGATCCTGCAGCGCCCGCTGGATCACGCGCTTGAGGGGCCGGGCGCCATAGACCGGATCATAGCCTTCGTCGGCCAGCCATTTGCGCGCCGCCTCGTCCAGTTCCAGCTTGATCTTGCGGCTGGCAAGCCGCTTGATCAGACGGGCAAGCTGGATGTCGACGATGCCATCCATCTGGTCGCGCGTCAGCCGGTCGAACACGACGATCTCGTCCAGCCGGTTCAGGAACTCGGGCCGGAAATGCGACCGCACCGCATCCATCACGTCGCGCTTGGCGGCGGCGGCATCGGCGCCCTCGGGCAGTTGGCTCAGCGCCTGAGATCCGAGGTTCGACGTCAGCACGATCAGCGTCTGCTTGAAGTCGACCCGGTGGCCCTGGCCATCGGTCAGCACGCCGTCGTCGAGCACCTGCAACAGGACGTTGAAGACCTCGGGATGCGCCTTCTCGACCTCGTCGAACAGCACCACCTGATAGGGCCGGCGCCGCACTGCTTCTGTCAGAACGCCGCCTTCGTCATAGCCGACATAGCCCGGCGGGGCCCCGATAAGACGCGAGACGCTGTGCTTCTCCATGAACTCGCTCATGTCGATGCGCACCATCGCGCTGTCGTCGTCGAACAGGAACTCTGCCACGGCCTTGGTAAGCTCGGTCTTGCCCACGCCAGTCGGCCCGAGGAAGAGGAACGAGCCCAGCGGGCGGTTCTCGTCCTGCAGCCCGGCGCGCGCGCGGCGCACCGCGTTGGCCACGGCCTTGACGGCGGTATCCTGTCCGATCACCCGCTTGTGCAGGTTGTCTTCCATCCCCAACAGCTTCTCGCGCTCGCCCTCCAGCATCTTGGCGGTGGGGATGCCCGTCCAGCGTTCGACCACCTGGGCGATCTGCTCGGGCCGCACGGCCTCTTCCACCATCATGCCACCCTCTTCCTCGGCCTGCTCGGCCTCGGAAAGCTGTTTTTCAAGCTGCGGAATGACGCCATAGGACAGCTCGCCGGCCCGCGCCAGGTTGCCCTCGCGCTTGGCGTGGTCCAGTTCGATCCGGGCGCGGTCGAGCTGTTCCTTCAGGTCGCGAGCACTGGCAAGCTTGTCGCGTTCCGACTGCCATTGCGCGGTCATCTGTGCCGAGCGCTCCTGCATGTCGGACAGCTCCCGCTCCAGACTTTCCAGCCGGTCCTTGCTGGCCGCGTCGTCCTCCTTCTTCAGCGCCTCCGCCTCGATCTGCTTCTGCAGGATCTCACGGTCGAGCGCGTCAAGCTCTTCGGGCTTGCTGTCCACTTCCATCCGCAGACGGCTCGCCGCCTCGTCGACAAGGTCGATGGCCTTGTCGGGCAGGAACCGGTCGGTGATGTAACGGTGGCTCAGCGTCGCGGCGGCCACAAGCGCACTGTCGGAGATGCGCACGCCGTGGTGCAGCTCGTATTTCTCCTTGATACCACGCAGGATGGAAATCGTGTCCTCCACCGTGGGCTCCTCGACCATCAGCGGCTGGAACCGGCGGGCAAGGGCCGCGTCCTTTTCCACATGCTTGCGGTATTCATCGAGCGTGGTGGCGCCCACACAGTGCAACTCGCCCCGCGCCAGCGCCGGCTTGATCAGATTGGCCGCATCCATCGCGCCATCGGTCTTGCCCGCGCCGACAAGCGTGTGCATTTCGTCGATGAAGAGGATGATCTCGCCCGCGGCATTGGTCACCTCGTTCAGAACGGCCTTCAGCCGTTCCTCGAATTCGCCGCGATACTTCGCCCCGGCAATCAGAGCGCCCATGTCGAGTGACAAAAGCCGCTTGTTGGCGAGACTTTCGGGCACATCGCCATTGACGATGCGCAGGGCGAGGCCCTCTGCGATGGCCGTCTTGCCGACGCCGGGCTCGCCAATCAGGACCGGGTTGTTCTTGGTACGGCGGCTCAGCACCTGCATCGCCCGCCGGATCTCGTCATCGCGGCCGATGATCGGGTCGATCTTGCCTTCCTCGGCGGCCTTTGTCAGGTCGTGGGCATATTTCTCCAGCGCCTCATAGGTATCCTCGGCACTGGCGCTGTCGGCCTTGCGCCCCTTGCGAAGATCGTTGACAGCCTCGTTGAGGCTCTGCGCGTTGACCGCGCCCTGGTCGAGCGCGTCCTTCGCCGGGCTCTTGACGATCGCCAGCGCGGTCAGCAGCCGCTCCACGGGCACAAAGCTGTCACCTGCCTTCTTGGCCAGCTTCTCGGCCTCGTCCAGCACCTTCCCGGTCTGGCTGTCCATATAGACCTGGCCGGCATCGCCCGACACTTTCGGGATCTTGCCAAGGGCGAGGTCCAGCGCCTGCACGACGCGTTCGGGCTTACCGCCCGCGCGCTTGATCAGGTTGCTTGCAAGCCCCTGATCATCATCCATCAAAGCTTTCAGAATATGTTCGGGCGCCAGTTTCTGATGGCTTTCCCGCATCGCAATGGTCTGCGCCGCCTGCAGAAATCCGCGCGACCGCTCGGTGAACTTCGACAAGTCCATCCTCGTTCTCCTTTTTTACAAGCGTTACCCCGGTTGCGCACCCATCCTTCGGCATGCGACTTTCGGGAACCTCGAAATTGAAATGGGGGGACAAAACAGGCGTTTCAAGCACGCCGTGCGCGAAAAAACCGCGACAATCCGCGCAAATCCGACCTGCGGCACGGCGGATCCTTGCCAATTTCGACTCACCCCACTGCCACCTTGAAACAAATCTGTCAACACCTACATTTAACTATATGTCCATTGGCTTGAATGCCGCAATACAAGGATTGGTGGTATGTTGATCGAGAAACTTGGCTTCGACGATGTCCGGTACAATCCCGAGCTTTCCGCTTTCGAGGCGTCGGTGCAGATCTGGGAAAAGGGCCATGTCTATTCCTATCCCGTCCACATGCTGGCGCCGCTGCATGCGGAATTCGGGCTGATCGCCCGCGGGTTGACGGAAAGAGCGCTTCGCGCCCACCGGCACGCGCCTGCGCGCGGTATACGTCTGCGCCGCACACCGGTGCCTGGCGAGTTGCCCAAGACTCTTGAGCGTTCGGAGCTACGCCGCCCCGGTACCGCGATCGCGGCCTGATCCCGGAAGCGCGGCCCCGAGCACCTGCCAGATCTTGACGCGCTGCCCGCGGGCCTAGACAAGGGCGCAATTCGCCCCAGCCGGAGATGCGCCCGATGCCCGACGACCGCCTGATTGTCGCGATCGACCTGCCCAACGCCCTTGAGGGTTTGCAACTGGCCGAAAGGCTGGGCGAGGCTGTGTCCTTCTACAAGATCGGCCTCGGCATGCTCACCGGCGGCGGGCTGGCCCTGGCCAACGAGCTCAAGCAGGACCACGGCAAGCGCATCTTCCTCGACATGAAGCTGTTCGATATCGGTGCGACCATCGAGTCGGCGGTGCGCGGCCTGGCACAGTTCGATCTGGATTTTCTGACCGTCCACGGCGACCCGCATGTGGTGCGCGCGGCCAAGGAGGGCGCCGCAGGCAAGGAGCTGAAAATCCTCGCCGTCACCATCCTCACCTCGCTCGACCGGGCCGACCTCGATGCCGGGCTGATGAAAGCCGGCGACCTTCCCGATCTTGTCGCCGAACGCGCCGCCCGCGCCTTTGAGGCCGGGGCGGACGGGGTTATCGCCTCGCCGCAGGAAGCGGCGATGATCCGCGCGTTGCCCGAGGCGGCGGGCCGGCTGATCGTCACGCCGGGCGTGCGCCCCGCCGGCGCCGCGCTCGGCGACCAGAAGCGCGTGGCGACCCCGGCGCAGGCACTTGAGAACGGCGCCGATCACATCGTTGTCGGCCGTCCGGTCTGGGCCGCAGCCGACCCGGCCGCCGCTGCCCGCGCGATCCTGGCCGAAATCTCCTGATTGCACGGTCGGATTGCGGGCCAGCCCCCAAATCCCCGGAGTAACTCGCGCAAGATGAATATCAAGCACTCCGCAAAGGCTTCATCTTGCCAAAAATACTCACATTCCCAACGCGGCCACCCCCTCCAACACGCGAGGACGAAAGTGAGGCACCGCCTCGTCCGAGGCGGCGAAATCCAGTGGCGGCATCAGAAACCACCCCTGGCCCTCATCCCCGAACATCACATCAGCGGCGCGCGCGGCAGGCAGGGCCGTGGCGAAGAACCAAGCCCGGATCGGCACATCATAGAACCGCCGCCACGCCAGTTCGCCGGGCGACAGACGCAGCCCCAGCTCCTCATGCAGTTCCCGCAACGCGCAGGCCTCGGGCGATTCACCCCCCTCGCGACCGCCCCCGGGCAGGTCGAGGTACCCCGGATAGGCAATCCCCGCGATATTATCGCGGCGGATCACCGCCAGCCGCCCGCCCAGAAGAAGGATTGTCTTGGCTCCGTCGAACTCCGTTTCCGGATTGCCTGTCATGGTTCGCTTCGCCCCTGAGGTTTTCCGACCGCAGCCCCTACATGCCCCGGTGAACTCCGTTCCGAAAAGATGTAAGCTCGGCCCGACCCGACACAAGCGCCCGGCCATGCCTGCCCTCTGCCGTACCTGCCTCACCCGTTTCGATACCGGCCCGCGCTGCCCTGCCTGCCGCAGCCCGCGGGTTCTGGCGCATGACGAATTGTACAGCCTTTCCATCGCGCATATGGATTGCGACGCCTTCTATGCCAGTGTCGAGAAACGCGACAATCCCGAGCTGCGGGACAAGCCCCTGATCATCGGCGGCGGGCGGCGCGGCGTGGTGTCGACCGCCTGCTATATCGCCCGCATCCGCGGCGTGCATTCGGCCATGCCCATGTTCAAGGCGCTGCGGCTTTGTCCCGACGCGGTGGTGATGAAGCCGCGGATGGAGGTCTATGCCGGAGTCTCTAGACAGATCCGCACGATGATGGAGGAACTTACCCCGGATGTCGAACCGCTCTCGCTCGACGAGGCGTTTCTCGATCTCACCGGCACCGAGCGCCTGCATGGCGCGCCGCCGGCGGTGATGCTGGCGCGGCTGATCAAGCGGATGCAGGACGAGCTTGGGCTGACCGGCTCGATCGGGCTCAGCCACAACAAGTTTCTGGCCAAGGTCGCCTCGGACCTCGACAAGCCGCGCGGGTTTTCGGTAATCGGCCGGGCCGAGACGGCGGAGTTCCTGCGCGACAAGCCCGTCAGCCTGATCTGGGGCGTGGGCCAGGCCACGCGCGGCGCGCTGGACAGCGCTGGCATCCGCACCTTCGCCGATCTGCTCAGGTGGCAGCGCGAGGATCTGATCGCGCGCTTCGGGGCTATGGGCGAGCGCCTCTGGCATCTGGCGCGGGGAGAGGACAGCCGCCGCGTCTCGGCCGACGCGCCGGTCAAGTCGATCTCCAACGAGACCACGTTTTCCGAGGACACCGCCAGCCGTGACATTCTCGACGGGCATCTCTGGCGGCTGTCGGAAAACGTCTCGGACCGCGCCAAGGCCAAGGGCATGGCGGGGCGCGTGGTGACGCTCAAGCTCAAGCGCGCCGATCATTCGCTGCTGTCGCGTCGGCAGGCCCTGCGCGATGCCACCCAGATGGCGGACACGATCTATCATGCCGCGCGGCATCTTTTCGATCAGGTCGAGCACCGCACGCCCTATCGCCTCATCGGAGTGGGGATTTCACAACTCGTGCCCGAGGGACGCGCCGATCTCTCCGGCGATCTGCTCGACCCGAAAGCGCGGGCGCGCGGGATCGCCGAACGCGCCAGCGACGAGATCCGCCGAAAATTCGGGAGCGACGCGATCATCAAGGGACGCGCGCTGCGTTGAGCGGCGCGCATTGCGACTTGGGGGCGGCCGGGCCCTGCCCTAGCCCCCCTATTCGGCTGCGAGCGGCTTCTCCGCCGGGCGGCCGATATGGGCGATATCGGCGATCACCCCTTCCAGAAGCCGCCGGAAGGACTCGAATCGCGCATTGGGCCGGATCGCGCGCTCGTCCATATAGAGCGCGCGGTCGATCTCGACCTGAAGCGCGTGATAGCCGGTCGACGGCCGCCCATAGCACTGGGTAACATAGGCCCCGGCAAAGGGCGTGTTGCGGGTGACCACAAGCCCGGCGTGGCGGAACGCCTCTTCGACCAGATCGACGATCCAGCCATGCGCCGCCGCGCCGAACCGGTCGCCAAGCACCACATCCGGGCGCCGCAGGCCGGAACGGGCCACCGAATCCATCGCCTCATGCGGCATCGAATGGCAGTCGATCAGGATGGCCCGTCCGAACAGCCCGTGCGTCTCCTGCAGCAGTCCGCGCAAGGCGGCGTGGTAGGGCCGCCAGCAGGTCTCGATTCGCCGCTCGGCCTCTTCCCGGCTGATCTTGCCGGAATAGATCGCCTGACCGTTGGCCACGACCCTCGGCACGACACCCAGACCCGAGGCCACCCGAGGATTGTGCGACGGCTTGCGCACCCCCTCGATCACCGCCGGATCGAGCTCGTCGGCACTGCGGTTGAGGTCGATATAGGCCCGGGGCACGGAGGCGCTCAGAAGCGGTGCGCCATGTCTGAGGGCAGGGCTGAAAAGCTCGTCCACGAAGGCGTCTTCGGAACTGCGGATGGCCAGTTCGTCCAGTCCCGATTGCCGCAGGAAATCAGGCGGATAGTCCCGCCCGCTATGGGGCGATGCGAAGATCACCGAGGTGTCGCGCCGAACGGGAAGAGAGATGTTGAAGGCGTGCTGCGGCATTGCCCCTCCTGGTTGCGTGTATAATAGACCGAAATTGCGCTTCTAAAAGCCCTTGATCCCGTATCAGATACCTTTTATAGACCGCCCTCACCGGCGCGGTTCTCCGCGCCCCATTTCATTGGGGTGAGAGGCGCGAACGGTGATACGGGCGATTAGCTCAGCGGTAGAGCACTTCGTTGACATCGAAGGGGTCACTAGTTCGATCCTAGTATCGCCCACCATATTCGCTGCCTCGTCTTCGGAAGAGGCACCCGCAACACAGGCGCTGGCCGGCGCCGCGACAAAGGAGACGACCGATGAAGGTCAAGAACTCGCTGCGGTCCCTGAAGAACCGCCACCGCGATTGCCGAGTCGTGCGCCGCAAAGGCCGCGTCTACGTGATCAACAAGACCCAGAAACGGTTCAAGGCTCGCCAGGGCTGAGGCCTTTTGGCAACCGCAATCCGGAATTGCCCCGCCGTCCGGCGGGGCTTTTCGTTTTGGAAAACCCTGCCTCCAGCGGCCAGTTGCGAACAAGGCAAGACGGCCGCCGCGCGCCTTTTGCGCGCGGAAAACGGGTAAGAAGATGCGCTTTTTCTTACCCGGAACTTCGAGAACTCCGGAAATGCCAGGGCCCATGTACTCCATCCGATCCCTACGTTAGCCGCTTCTCGAAGTAGACCCGATCAAATCCGACCTCCCTGCGCCGCTCAGTCTCGACATAAGCCAGATGCGGATAGATCGAGAGATTGGCGATCATCTTTTCGTTGACGTAGAGCCGGACCGACGCCAAACCCCGCCGCCGCGCCACCGCCTCGCAGAACGCGATCAGCCCCTTGCCGACCCCCGGCCAAGCCACCGCGCGGGAAGAAGCAAGCCACCGCGCGGGAAGAAGACGGTGAAGCCAAGCAGTATTACAGCCACATCTTCCGACATATGTACCGCGCCTTGCGCGATCTGGCCCGCAATATCGGCCAGCATCGGGGCGGGCGATCGCCGCTGCGTAGGGGCCTTAGCCTCCTCGGCACAGGACCGGACCGCGGCCTCGTCCCGCCCGGACGCCGGACGGATCGCGCCCCTATCGCCCGTGGCTGCGGTCATAGCCGTTCACGGGCGGGCTTTCCCACCCGTCCAGCGCACCCGGTTCGGGCGCAAATACCTCAACCAGCAGCGGGTAGCAGGCCGCCGTGTCGCTGGAATGTTCGTCCGAACAATCGCCGCCCGGGCAGGCGCTGAGCGCACCCAGCAGGTCGATCTCGGCGAAGAATTCCAGATGGTCGCCGGGCCGCACCGGGCTTGCCTTCATGAAATACTGCCCCGTGTCGCGGGTGAAGCCCGTGCACATGAAGACGTTGAGCACGTCGTGCACATGGGGCTCGGCCCCGGCCGCGCTAACGCCCAGTTCGTCGGCCAGCGCCCGCGTCAGGTTGGAGTGGCAGCAATGATGATACTGCGTGCCGGACAGCAGATTGCCCGTATAGGGATCACATCGCGTGCCGATCACGTCATGGACGGAACCGCCATAATCGTCGATCCCGTACCAGGAGAGCGTATCGGCGACGATGGTGGCCATCGGCCGCAAATGCGGGAAGGACGACCACATCCGTTCCCCTTCGGTCAGGTGGGTGCCATGCAGCGCCCGGGTCTTGCCTGAATAGAACCGCTCGGACAGATCCCGCGAATTCCAGAGGTTCAGATCACCCACCTGCGGCCCCTCGACGCTGGTGATGCGAAAGAACTGGCCCGCATCCGCGCGAAAGGTGGCCGCCTCGCGCGGGGCGACCGTCACCTCGGCCACTTTCCGGGCGCCGTCGCGGGCTCGTCGATAAAGCGCGAGGTCGGGCGCGGGCAATGTCTCGGTCGGATAGCAGATGACCGGCCGGACGGCACGGCGGGCGGCGGCATCGCTGGGGGTCATGGTCATCTTTTCGATCTCCCGCGGGCAGTTATGCGGGGCAACCTGACCGGAAAAGCCGCCCGGCGAAAGGGGTTTTTCTACCTCACCGCCCCTCGCCCGCCAGACAGACGCGCGGCGGCTTGCCAGTCTCGGTAAAGGCCACCGCCCCGCAGGTGGCACAGCGGTATTTCCGCTGCCCATCACGGTCGCCCGACCGCTCCGCCCGCCAGCGACAGTCGCGCGTGGAGCGGTTGGAAAAGATCAGGATCAGCACGAAGGCAAGGATGAACCCGGCAATGATGATCATGGAGGGCCTCTGGCGGGGGTTTGGCCTGTCTGCCCTTTGCAACGCCCGGCGCACAGAAAGTCAACTGCGGCGGGCCGGGGCAAAACGGCCCCGATTGGGTCGCGGACAGACCAGATTTCGGCGCAAGGCCCTGCTTCTATCGCGGGATGCAACCGCCCGCAGCCCCCCTGCCCGCCCGTCTCGGCGCGATCGACATCTGCCTCGGCGTGGCGGTGGCGCTGACCTGGGGCATGGGGCTGGTCTTCGCCAAGGCGGCGATCGCGCATTTCCCGCCGATCCTTCTGATGGCCCTGCGGTTTTCCGTCACTGCCGCGGCGCTTGTCTGGTTCGTGCGCCTTCCGCGCGCCCATCTGGGGATGCTCTTCGCCATCGCCTTCATTTCGGCCGCGGTCCAGTACAGCCTGACCTATACCGGACTCAAGCAACTCGACGCCTCGGTGGCCGCCCTGGTGGTGCAACTCGAGGTGCCGTTCCTCACCCTGCTCGGTGCTCTTCTTCTGAAAGAGCCGACAGGGCCCCGCCGCTGGGCCGGCATCGGGCTGGCCTTCGTGGGCGTCTACCTGATCGCCGGAGAGCCGCGCGTGGCCGCGCAATGGGGTGCGGTACTGCTGGTGGTGGGGGGCGCGGCCACCTGGGCGGTGGGCCAGGTCATGATCCGCCGGCTGGAAGATATCGACGGGCTGACGGTGACGGCCTGGGTCGCAGTCATGGCGGCGCCACAGCTTTTCGTGATGTCGCTTGTCTTCGAGACCGGCCACTGGCAGGCGCTGCAAGGCGCGGGGCCAGTGGTCTGGGGGGCGGTGCTTTATCTCGGGCTGGTGATGACTGCGCTCGGCTATGGCATCTGGTACACACTCATCCGGCGCAACCCGGTGGGCCGGGTCGCCCCCTTTCTTTTGCTGCTGCCGCTCTTCTCGGTTTTGGGCGGCCTCGTCTTTCTGGGCGAAAGCCTGAGCCCGCCGGTGATCATTGGCGGCGCGATCGTCCTCAGCGGCGTGGCGCTGATCCTTACCGGGCGCTCGTGACAGCCGTCACGCCCGCGCCAGCACCTCCACCGACAGGACCGTCGGCAGGTGGCGGGCGATCTCGGCCCAGCTTTCGCCCTCGTCCACCGAGGCAACCAGGCCCTTGGTGGTGCCGACAAGCAGCATTGGGTCGCGGGGCATGGGCGCGCCTTTCGCAGGACAACGGTGCGCCTCAGGCTAACACAGACCGTGGATTGCACCTATCGCGAGCCGTGTCCAGCCACGGCGCAAGCGAACAGACGCGCAGTCAGACCACCCGGTCCAGCATCATTTTCTTGATCTCGGCAATCGCCTTGGCGGGGTTCAGCCCCTTGGGGCAGGTCTTGGCGCAGTTCATGATCGTGTGGCAGCGGTAGAGCTTGAAGGGGTCTTCCAGATCGTCCAAACGCTCGCCCGTCGCCTCGTCGCGGCTGTCGATGATCCAGCGATAGGCGTGCAGAAGCGCGGCCGGGCCCAGATACTTGTCGCCATTCCACCAGTAGCTGGGGCAGGCGGTCGAGCAGGACGCGCACATCACGCATTCATAAAGCCCGTCGAGCTTCTCGCGGTCCTCGATCGACTGCTTCCATTCCTTGCCCGGGGCGTTGGTCTTGGTCTCCAGCCACGGCATGATCGAGGCATGCTGGGCATAGAAATGCGTCAGGTCCGGGATCAGGTCCTTCACGACGGGCATGTGCGGCAAAGGATAGATCTTCACGTCGCCCTTGATCTCGTCCATGCCGTAGATGCAGGCCAGCGTGTTGATCCCGTCGATATTCATCGCGCAGGAGCCGCAGATGCCCTCGCGGCAGGAGCGGCGGAAGGTCAGCGTCGGGTCGATCTCGTTCTTGATCTTGATCAGCGCGTCCAGAACCATCGGGCCGCAGCTGTCCATATCGACGAAATAGGTATCGACCCTCGGATTCTGCCCGTCATCGGGGTTCCAGCGATAGATCTGGAACTTCCGCACGTTCTTTGCCCCGTCGGGCTTGGGCCAGGTCTTGCCGGTCCGGATGCGGGAATTCTTCGGCAGTGTCAGTTGGACCATCTCAGTGCCTCCTCGGAATTGGCGGGGGCGCAGGGGGCTGCGCGGGTGTCTTGTCTCGGATTGTGGGGTCAGACGCGGTTGCATCCAATGTGGCCAGAAAGGCGGCATCTTCGGGGAAGACCTTCGCCAGCTTCGCCCGCAGGCTCGCGTCCTGCGCGGCCAGCCACAGGACGATTCGGTATTCCGGATCGTCCTCCATCTCGCGCCAGCGGTTCGTGGTGCGCAGGTCTTCCGCCGTGGCCGCGTCGGCCTGAAAGGACGAGCCGTTGCCGTATCTCTGAACCTCGCCCAGGCTGTCGTCCCGGGCCTCGAACCCCAGACGGGCCAAAATCCCCGCCCGATAGCCGGGCGACGCGGTCCAGTC
>JAUIBJ010000040.1 GCA_030428025.1 Alphaproteobacteria bacterium | reverse complement strand
CTATGCCGCCAAGCTGACCACCTCGGAAGGGGACGAGGACTATATCCCGTTCTGGGTGGTGCCCGAGGTCGGCAAGGAGCAGTCCAAGATCGCGGTGATGGTGCCCACCATCAGCTACATGGCCTATGCCAACGAGCACCTGGCCAACAACGCCGGCGGCGCCGAACTGCTGGTCTACCGCGTGCCGATCATGCAGGACCAGAACATGTATCTGAGCGAGCATCGCGAATATGGCGGCTCGATCTACGATACGCATACCGACGGCAGCGGCATCTGCCTGTCGTCGCGCCTGCGCCCGATCCTCAGCATGCGGCCGAAATACGACCACTTCCTGATGCAGGCGCCGTGGCAGTACCCCGCCGACCTCCACCTGATCTGCTGGCTGGAGAAGATGGGCTACGAGTATGACTGCATCACCGATGAAGACGTCACCTATGACGGGCTGGCCCGTCTGGAGAACTACAACGTCATCATCACCGGCTCGCACCCCGAGCACAACTCGGGCCCGCAGCTCGACGCGTTGCACAACTACACCCAGCAGGGCGGCCGCCTGATGTATATGGGCGCCGACGCGTGGTACTGGATCCACTCCTACCACCCGGCCTATGACGGTGTGGGCCGCGGCATCGTGACCGAGATGCGGCGCTGCGAAAGCGGTATCCGCACCTGGCGCGCCGATCCCGGCGAGTACTACCACCAGGGCACGGGCGAGCTGGGCGGCATGTGGCGCTATCGCGGCCGTTACCTGCACTCGGTGGCCGGCACGGGCATGTCCTCGGAAGGCTTCGACATCTCCAGCTACTACTCGCGGACAGAGGAATCGAACGATCCGCGCGTGTCCTGGGCCTTCGAAGGTATCGACTTCGACGAGAAGCTGGGCAATTTCGGCTTTGTCGGCGGCGGTGCGGCCGGGACCGAGCTGGATATCGTCGACACCATGCTGGGTTCGCCGCCGCACACGCTGGTCGTGGCCACCTCGGCCGGGCGTCATACCGAGGCCTATCTTCTGGTCATGGAAGACTTCGGCTTCAACCAGCAGGGTCTCGACGGCACGCAGCACCCGCGGGTGCGCTCGGATATCGCCTATCACGAGACACCCAATGGCGGCGGATGTTTTGCCTTCAGCTCGATCGCCTTCTGCGGCTCGCTGCCGTGGAACGATTGCGACAACAACATCTCCAAGCTGGTCGGCAACGTGCTGAACCGCTTCATGGTCGACGGGCCGCTGCCCGAGCCGCCGGCAGATGCCTACGTGCATCGTGGCCGCGCGGATTACGATCCCGACCTCAACAAGCGGAGCAAGTAAGAAACCCTGTCCCGCGGCGGCATCGCCGCGGGACACACCCTCGAAACTTCATGGAGGTATCCGGATGTCCTACGATTTCAACGACGACGGCGCAGTACGCGAAGAAAGTGGCCTGCGGGACATCATGGGAGAGACCATGGAGATCGCAGTTGAGAAATGCCGCCCCGTCCTGGACCGGCATTGCAAGGATTTCATCTCGCGGTCGCCGTTTCTGTGCATCGGCACCTCTGGCGCCGACGGCCGCGCCGATGTCAGCCCCCGCGGCGACGCTCCGGGCTTCGTGCAGATCCTCGACGACACGCATCTTTTCATCCCCGACCGGCCCGGCAACAACCGTCTCGATACCATGACCAACATCGTCGAGAACCCGCAGGTCGGACTGCTGTTCATGATCCCCGGCTTCAACGACACGCTGCGGGTGAATGGCCGGGCGCAGATTTCGCAAGACGCCACGCTGACGGAGAAATCCGCCATCAGAGGGCGCATTCCCAAGGTCGGCATAATCGTCGAGGTGCAGGAGACTTTCCTGCACTGCGCCAAGGCGTTCATCCGTTCGGGCCTCTGGAACCCCGACAATTTCCAGAACCGCGAGGAGATGCCGAGCCTCGCCACCATGATCCTCGAGCAGGTGGCCGAGGAAGACGCGCCGCCCAGCGAAGAGGAACTGGCCGAGGCCGATGCCTTCATCGAGGACAATTACAAGACGGGTCTTTACTGACGCGCCGGCACGAAACTTGAGGAAGGAAAGGACGATCATGTCTCTGCAAACCGACCTTTTGCACCCCGAGCTGGGCTTTCACGACGAAGGGGTCGACCTGACCGACGAACAGACCTATGCGGAATGCCGGGCACCGCTGGGCCAGGCGCGCGCGCTGCCGCCCTTCGCCTGGCGATCGAAGACGTTTTCCGAGCTTGAGAGCGAAAAGATCTGGACCCGCTCCTGGGTGCCCATCGGTCTGCTGCCGCAGATCCCCAATCCGGGCGACCTGCTGCCCTTCACTCTGGGCTTTCATGGCATCCATGTGCAGCGTCTGGCCGATGGCGGCTACGAGGCGCGGCTGAACCGTCACCAGCACGGCGGCTGCCGCTTCGTGCCCGAACAATGCCGCACCGGCAAGCAGACCAAATGCACCATCGCGTCCTGCAACTATACCCGCGACGCGATGGTGATACCGGCGCTGGAGGATGGGCAGGACGCGCCGGAGATGTACAAGTTCGTGGGCATCAACCCCGCCAAGCTGGTGCCTGTGCGCTCGGCCAACTGGGGGCCCTTCGTGATGATCAATCTAGACCCAGAGGCACCCGATCTGGCCGCGACGCTGACGGACGAGTTGGGGGGGCTGCGCGCGGCACTGGACGCAATGCCCGGCCTTACCCATCACCAGTGGTTCGATTTCAAATGCAACTGGAAATCCTTCGGCGCGGCCTTCCTGCGCGGCGCGGAGGTTCGGCAGATCACCCATGAGGGCCGCTGCATTGCGATCGACGGTGCCGGAGAGGAGGGCGAGCGCCTGGCCTGGCTCTTCCCGAACCTGCTGCTGTCAATCCACGATGACCATATAGCGGTGCTGCTGCTTCAGGCCACTGGCATGGGCGACACGCTCTGCCGGTTCTCGCTGCTTACCCGCGACGGGGCCGCGCGAGAAGATCTCGTTGGCCAATGGCAAAAAAGGTTGGGCATCACCGGCGTCGAGGCGGTGAAGGTCCATGACGGCCACGCGCAATGGGGCACCTCCAGCCGGCCCGAGACGATCGGGGCCGAACGCCCGCTCGAACGCGACCCGGCACGCCATGCCGTCCAGCAATACGTGATCGACCGCGTCCTGACCGATCACAGCCTGCACTGGCAGGCCCCGATCATGGACGCTCTCATGACACAGAGAAGGGGAAGCCGATGACCGCAACCGCTGAATGCCGGAGCCCGGCCGAAGAGGCGCAGGCCGCCTATCGAGCCGGCAACTACCAGGACGCGCTGGAGATCTGGACCAACCTCGCCGAAGAGGGCGATGCTGATGCCGTCGCCTGGATTGGCGCCTGTTACGCCAATGGCGACGGGGTGGATGTGGACGATGCCCAGGCGATGGCGTGGTACTTGCGCGCGGCGGAAATGGGCAACCCGCTGGCCCAGGCCAATGTGGGGGCCTTCCACTATATGGGCCGGGGCACCGAAAAGAACCTCGAAAAGGCCGTGCACTGGCTGGAACGGGCCAGCGAAGGGGGGGACCTGAACGGCCTGTTCAACCTTGCCCAGCTTTACACCCACGGCGACGGCGTGCCCGAGGACAAGGCCCGCGCCGCCGAACTTTACCGCAAGGCGGCAGAACTGGGTCATTACCCTTCGCAATCTAGGCTCGGCTACATGTACGCCCAGGGAGACGGGGTCAAGAAGGACAGGGTGCAGGCCTATCTCTGGCTCACGCTCGCCTCGCAGCACGGCATCGGAACCGCGCTCGATGCGCTGGAATCCGTGGTACGCGAGATGTCGGCCGAGGAAAAGGCCGAAGGGGCGCAGCTTTTCGACGAATGGCGCTTCCGCACGAAATCCGCCCACGGGCCCGTCGCGCTTTACCCGACGCCCACATGAACGCGGTTCAACAAGGAGGAAAGGCAATGGCCGAGATTCTGAGCGTTCAGCAGATCAAGTTCGAGATCATGGCTCATATCAAGGAGTTCGGCGCGAATTTCAGCGATTGGTATGTGGGGATCTCGGACAACCCGAAAGAAGCCTTGTTCGACCGTCACAAGCTGGACCCGGCGCAGGATATCTGGATGTACAAGCAGGCCCTGTCCTTTACCGCGTGCAAGACCGTCCAGAGATATTTCCTGACCTCGCTCAAAACCGACGGAGAGCCGGTCGAAGCCGGCAGCGACGCCACCGATTGCGTGTATCTCTACAAGAAGAGCCCGCGGACGGTTCCGTGATGGGGATGGCGGGCTACAGAACGAGCGGCACCGTGTCTGCGGGCAACATATCGGCTTCTGCGAAGCGGCTGATCTATGGAGCCGGAGCCATCGTGATCCTCGTTGCTGTGACCGTCGTTCTGGCAAGCATGGTGACATCGGTGTCCATCCCGCTGTCGTCCGAGCGTGTCTCGGCCTATCTGCGCAAGCATCACCTCAATTACGAGGCGCAGTTCCACAAGGTCCGTGCCGCGTGGAATGTCCGCGACAACAATTTCGAACTGCATTTCGAGGAGATCGACCTCTACGACCTGAGCGGCGACAAGGTTGCCTCCTTTCCGGGGCTTACCGTCTTTCCCGAACTGCCTGAACTGGTGTCGGGGGATGCCGCGACGGTAGCGGTGGCTATCGCCGGACCCACCATCCGGATCGTGCGCACCGCCGGCGGGGCGCTCAAGATCGATATCGGCGAGACCACGAACGGATCGGCTGGTTCGATCGTCACCGACTTCCTGACCGATCTGGCCGCCTATTCCGGACAGGCCCCCTCGCAGGACGTGCCTCCGCGCCTTCTGATCGAGGATGCTCGCCTGTATCTCGGCGACGAGATCACCGGCGCAGAATTCCGCTTCGAAACCGCCGATATCGACCTCAGAAGCGATGCCGAAGGGGTGCGCGGAACCCTGGGGCTCGAGGCCGAGGTGTTCGGCGAACGGCTCCGCATCGCGCTGGAGGGGCTGTTCCTGTCCCGGGATCATTCCTATGCGGTCGATGTCCGTTTCAACAATCTGAACCCCGCGATCCTGGCCGATCTGCTACCGAACCTGTCGTTGCTCGCGCCGGTCGAGATCGCCCTGACCGGAGAGATCGAGGCAAGGCTCGACCGTCATCTCGTGCCGACGACGGCCCATGTCACGGCCCATGGCCGCGACGGCAGCCTCGAGGTCGTGCCCTTTGTGGGCCGTAACATCAAGCTGAACGCGCTCGAGATTGACGGCGTGTTCGCGATGGATGGCGGGCGTATGATCTTCGACCGCTGGCGGGTGGTCTGGCCGGGGGCGGAGCTTCTGGGCAGCGCGGTTCTGGCACGCAAGGACCGGGACGCCTCTGAGGTCGAGTTGGACCTGACCCTCCTCGATCAGGCCTGGAGCGCCCTTGCGCCGCGCTGGTTTTCGCCGCTGGGCCACGATGCCGCCCTGCCCGAGGACGCAACCGGTTCCTATGCGGAGCTGCGTCAAAGGCTGATCGTCACCGCAACGCACTCGGCCGATGGTGCGATCAGCGGGCGCGGAGCGCTTCTGTCACAGGATCCGCGGGGGGGGGCGCACAGCCCCGATGCGGACCGGCTGCCGCGCTATCAGGCCTTCGGGCTGGAAATCAACGGCACCGCCCTTTCGCCGCGCATCAAGTTCGCGCAGCTCGCCGAGGCCGACGACCTGTCCCGGCTGCAGCCGGAATTTTGCAAGCGCGTGCAGAAGTTCGTCCCGTATCTGCTGCGCGCCGAGGTCACGCCCCGCGCCGTGACCTTCCCCGATCTCGCCGGCTGTCTGCCGTGGCAGAGCCCGGTAGGGGACGACGGTGCCGCACGTCCGCCGGTAGGAGACGCGAAGGAGTAGGGGCCTAAGGCCGGCCGAAAGAAATCCATCGGGGCCGAACAAGGACAGGCCCCGCAACAAACCGAAAGCCAGCAAACCGAAAGGGAGAGAAGATATGCAACATGGCGATATATCCAGCAGCAACGACACGGTTGGCGTTGCGGTTGTGAACTACAAGATGCCGCGGCTTCACACGAAGGCCGAGGTGCTCGACAACGCCCGCAACATCGCCGAGATGCTTCAGGGTATGAAGGTGGGCCTACCGGGGATGGACCTGGTGATTTTCCCCGAATACTCGACCCACGGGATCATGTACGATCAGAAAGAGATGTACGAGACCGCCTCCTCCTGCCCGGGGGAGGAGACCGAGATCTTCGCCGATGCCTGTCGCAAGGCCGGGGTCTGGGGCGTGTTCTCGCTGACCGGCGAGCGGCACGAGGAGCACCCGAACAAGGCGCCCTACAACACGCTCATCCTGATGAACGACAAGGGCGAGGTGGTGCAGAAGTACCGCAAGATCATGCCTTGGGTGCCGATCGAGGGCTGGTATCCGGGCAACTGCACCTATGTCTCGGAAGGCCCCAAGGGACTGAAGATCAGCCTGATCATCTGCGATGACGGCAACTATCCCGAGATCTGGCGCGACTGCGCGATGAAGGGGGCCGAGCTGATCGTGCGCTGCCAGGGCTACATGTATCCCGGCAAGGAGCAGACGGTTCTGATGTCCAAGGCGATGGCCTGGGCCAACAACTCCTATGTCGCCGTGGCCAACGCCTCGGGCTTCGACGGGGTCTATTCCTATTTCGGCCATTCGGCGCTCATCGGGTTCGACGGGCGCACGCTGGGCGAATGCGGCACCGAGGAGATGGGCATCCAGTATGCGGCGCTGTCCAAATCGCTCATCCGCGACGCGCGCAAGAACATGCAGTCGCAGAACCACCTCTACAAGCTGCTGCACCGCGGCTATACCGGCATGATCGGCTCTGGCGAGAGCGACAAGGGCGTGGCGGCGTGCCCCTACGACTTCTATTCGAAGTGGGTGAACGACCCCGAGGGCACGCGCGAGATGGTCGAGGCGCTGACGCGCTCGACCGCCGGCACCGACGAATGCCCGATCGAGGGCATCCCGGCGGAGCCGTCCAAGCACCGCTGAGATCGCTTGCGGGCGGGGGCGCAGCGCCTCCGCCCGTGGCGCCTGGCCTGGCCGGTCTCTTCCCCGTGACTGGCCAGGCCGCTCTCCCCCTGACAATTTGGCGAGACGACATGACCCTCGACAGCTACAGAATGACGCGCGAGCCCTATTACCGGCCCGTGGACGACGAGGTTGCGCTCTTTACCGCCGCCTATGCGCAGCGGCTGCCGGTGATGCTGAAGGGCCCCACGGGCTGCGGCAAGACGCGCTTCATCGAACATATGGCCTGGCGGCTGGACCGGCCGCTGATCACGGTGGCCTGCCACGAGGACATGACCGCCTCGGATCTGGTGGGGCGCTACCTGCTGGATGCCGAGGGCACGGTCTGGCATGACGGGCCGCTGACGCTGGCGGTGCGGCACGGGGGCATCTGTTATCTCGACGAGATCGTAGAGGCGCGTCAGGACACCACGGTGGTGATCCATCCGCTGACCGACGACCGCCGTGTGCTGCCGCTGGAGAAGAAGAACGAACTGGTAGAGGCGCATCCCGACTTCCAGCTCGTGATCTCCTACAATCCCGGCTACCAGAGCGTGCTGAAGGATCTCAAGGAAAGCACCAAGCAGCGGTTCTCGGCGATCGACTTCACCTATCCCGATCCGGCGGTCGAGGCCGAGATCGTCGCCCGCGAGGCCGGGATCGACGCCGCGACCGCCGAGCGTCTGGTCCGCATCGGGGCGCGGACGCGCAACCTCAGGGGTCACGGGCTGGACGAGGGGGCCTCGACAAGGATGCTGATCCAGGCCGGGCGGCTGATGGCCGAGGGGGTGCAGCTGGACCGGGCCTGCCGGATGACCGTGGTCCTGCCGATCACCGACGACCCGGACCTGCGCGACGCCCTGTCCGAGATCGTCGCGGCCTGCGGCTAGGGCGGCCGATGGCGGGCGGCAACCGGATCGTGGACGAGCTTCTGCGCTCGGCCGGAGCGGGCGATGAGATCGGCGCGCCGCTCTGGGCCGGGATCCGCACGGTTCTGTCGGGTGTCCGGCTGGAGCAATGGCTGGAGGCCTTCGACCGGCTGGGCGCGGCGGCGGCCGACCGGCCCCGGGTGGCGCTCGATCTGGCCCGGGCGACACCGCGGGTGGCGCGGCATGCCGGGCCGGACGCGCCGCTGGATCTGGCCCGCACCGCCGAGGAGGTGGCGCGCCGCGCGGGCAGCGCCGCCGCCGGCAGCCTGCTGGCCCATGCGCCGCGCGCCGCGCTGCTGACCGGGGGCGCCGAGGGGTTCCGCATCTGGCTGGCCTCGCTTTCGGAACTGGCGGCGGGCGTGCCGCAGGCGGTGCAGCCGGTCTGCGTGCGCACCGACATGCTGCTGACGCAGCTCGATCCGCGCGGGTTCCGCGCCTGGCTGGTGGCCGGGCTGGGCCAGGCGGGGCCGGAGGCGCAGCTGGCCTGGTACACCCAGACCGAGGCCGCCGCGGTCGAGGGCTTCGGGGCCGAGGCCAGCGACGTGCGGCTCGAGACGATGGAGAAGCGGCTCGGGGCGCTGGTCACGGGGCTCTGGGGCTATGTACCGGTCCTGCGCCCGGCGGTGGCGCGCAAGGCGCTGCACGTGGCCCGCCGCGCCAGTTTCGACGGCCCGATGATCCGCCTGCCGGCGGGTTTTCCGGGCTTTCCGCCGCCCGAGGCGGAGGCGCTGTTCAAGGCGGCGGTGGCGCATGTGGGCGCCCATCACGCCTATTCGCGCGAGAAGTTCGAGCCGAAGACCCTCAAGCCCCTCCAGATCGCGCTGGTCTCGCTGATCGAGGATGCGCGGGTGGAGCTTTTGGCCGGGCGGCAGTATCCGGGCCTGCTGCGGCTGTGGAGGCGCTTCCACATCGCCGGCGAGGCCGACGGGCCGGCCGGGCCCAACCTCGCGGGGCCGCTGCTGGCGCGGCTGGCGCGCGCCCTGATCGACCCGGATTTCGCCGACGACAACCCCTGGATCGTCAAGGCGCGGCGGATGTTCGCGGCCGCCGGCCCCGATTACGACGACCCCGACGAGATCCGCCGCATCGGCGTGCTTCTGGGCAACGACCTGGGGCAGATGCGCATCCAGTTCAACGCCAAGACCCATGTGGTGCAGCCGCCCTATCGCGACGACAATCTGGGGCTGTGGGATTTCGGGCCGCCCCCGCCGGAGGCCGCGGAAGAGACCGAGACGGTGTTCGAGTCCTTTCGCCTGGAACAGACCGAAGAGCCCGAGGACGAACCCGACCGCACCCGCGAGGAGCACGACCCCGGCGAGGGCGAGCCCTCGGGCCGGGTGCGCCCGGCCGAGCCCGCGCAGGGCGTGCCGGTGGCGCAGTATCCCGAATGGGACTACCTCTCGGCCCGGCTGCGGCAGGACTGGACGACGCTGGTGGACTACGACCCGCCGCAGGCGGTGCCGGGCGTGATCGAGCGCATCCTGGACCAACATGCCGATACCGAACGGCGGATCGAGGCGCTGGTGCGGCAGGCCCGGGTCGGCCGCCCGGTGCGGCTGAAGCGGCAGGCCGAGGGCGACCGGCTCGACCTCGACGCCGCGATCCGGGTGGCGGCCGACCTGCGGGCGGGGCTCGCGCCCGAGACGCGGGTCTACGAGACCACCGCACTTCTGCAGCGCGACCTGTCGGTGCTGGTGCTGCTCGACATCTCGGAATCCACCAAGGACACGGTCCGCGGCGGCACCATTTCGGTCTTCTCGCTGGAACGCGCGGCGATGGCGCTTCTGGCCGAGGCGATGGCGGGGGTGGGCGACCCCTTCGCGCTGCACGCCTTTTCCTCCGACGGGCGCGCGGACGTGCATTATTACCGGATCAAGGATTTCGGCCGGCCCTACGACGCCGCCGCGCGTGCCCGGCTGGGCGGGCTGCGCCCCGGGCTCTCCACCCGGCTCGGGGCGGCTTTGCGCCATGCGGGCGCACAGATCGCGGGCCAGCAGACCCACCGCCGCCTCATCCTGGTGATCACCGATGGCGAGCCGTCGGATATCGACGTGGACGACCGCCGCTATCTGGCGGAAGATGCCCGCAAGGCCGTGCACGAGCTGGGCC
This sequence comes from Alphaproteobacteria bacterium, assembly GCA_030428025.1. GTDB lineage: Bacteria > Pseudomonadota > Alphaproteobacteria > Rhodobacterales > Rhodobacteraceae > Roseovarius. Next base: position 1,889 of record JAUIBJ010000040.1, on the reverse strand, counting down.
ACGAGGGGATCGACACCTTCTGCGTGGCGCTGACGGGGCGCGGCGACGATCACCTGGGCCGGATCTTCAGCCGCCGCCACTCGGTGCGCATCGCCAATGTCGAGGCCCTGCCCGAGAAGCTGCCGATGCTGTATTTCCGGCTGACGGCCTGAGCCGGGGGAGGGGCGATGGAGAAGGACGATCTCCGGAAATACGCGGCCGAGTTCATCGGCACCTTCCTGCTGGTCTTCTTCGCCGCCGGCGCGGCGATGATGAGCGTGCTGACGCAGGCCGCCGCCGGGGCGGTGATCGGCGGGCTCGCCTCGGGCCTCATCCTGATGATCGTGATCTGGATCTTCGCGGGCATCTCCGGCGGCCATGTCAACCCCGCGCTCAGCCTCGCGCTGTGGCTGACCGGCGCCTTTCCCGGCCGGCTGCTGCCCGGCTATGTCGCCGCCCAGACCGCGGGCTCGGCGGCCGGCGGGCTCTGCCTGCTCGCGGCGCTCGGGCGGGTGCCGGGCATGGGCGCCAACCTGCCCGACATCGCCGGCGGCATCACGCCGCTTCAGGCGCTCGGCGTCGAATATGTCCTCTCCTTCGCGATGATGGTGGTGATCGTCCTGGCGGTCGCGGCCGAGGACATGCCCGGCCGCTTCTTCGCCGTGCCCATCGGCGCCGTCGTCGGCATCGACGTCATGCTCTTCGGCGCCACCCACGGCGCCGCCATGAACCCCGCCCGCGCCTTCGGACCAACCCTCGTCAACGGCGACTGGTCCCACTACTGGATCTACCTCGCAGGACCCCTCGCCGGCCTCGTCTCCGCCGCCTATATCTGCAAGCTCATCTTCGGCATCCCGAGATCAGACTGAACAAAGGACTCACTTCCGCCGTACCCGAGGCGTATGCGAAGGGCGTCAAGGGACGGCAGTTGCCGTCCGCGGCATCAGATCGGGCGGCGCGCATATCCGACAGCCCCGCTGATCCGGACGACCGGTGAGACAGGTTCCCAAATGCCGTGGGAGCGGGCCTCCTCGTCGCCGGGCCCCGGGGGTCGCGGCCCACAAAGGCCTTGAAACACGCAAAACCCCGTTGATACTGTTTTTGCGATTTCAGGGGGACCCGCGGACATGGCCACAGTTTTTGTCAGCCATTCCTCCAAAGACGATCCGCTGGCCGAGGATCTCGTCGCATGGCTGCATGAAAACGGGTTTCGCGACACCTTCGTCGATCACATCGACATTCTCGGCGGCGCGAGCTTCGCGGACCAGATCCGCGCCAAGGCGGCCACCGCTCATGTGCTTTTGTGCGTGATCACGCCGAACTGGCTGGCGTCCTCAGATTGCTTCAACGAGTACCAGGCCGCGTGGTACATGAGCAAGAACATCCTGCCGCTGTTGCTGCTCGACCCTGCGAGGCCCGAGGCCGGGGAACCGGCGCGGCGCCTGTCCCGGGTTCTGGCGGAGACGCAGGGCATCGACCTGCGCAAGGCGCTTTCGCCGGACGGTCGGATCGACCCGGACCGGCACGCTGCCACCGCGGACCTTCTGAAGCGCAGCCTGCGTGCCTTCGGCGCGTCGCGAGCACCCGACCGGCGGGGGCGGAGGCGGATAATGGCCATTGGCGGTCTCGGCGCGGCGGCGGTCGTGGCGGTGGGCCTCCTGGCGTATCTGAGCCAACCGGTCCGGGAGACGCGCGTCGATGCCGGGGTCGCCCTGCCGGGCGGGCTGACGCACCGGGACAGTTTCCGCGATTGCGAGGCCTGCCCCGAGATGGTGGCGCTGGCGGGCGGGCAGCTTCTGATGGGGGCGCAGGCAGAGCGCATCACCGCCGGGGATTTCGCCCCGGATCAGGGCCCGCAACGCCTGGTCTCCGTCGGCCCCTTCGCCATCGGCCGGCACGAGGTGACGCGC
>JAUIBJ010000720.1 GCA_030428025.1 Alphaproteobacteria bacterium | reverse complement strand
GCGATAGTCGAGCCCGCTCATCAACGCGGAAAACCCGTTTTCGGCCACGACGTCGAGATAACGTCTGAACATGTCACGCAAGGTGTCCGTCGCCTGCGGGTTCTTCAGCAATTCGAACACCGCGAAATGCGGAAACTCGTACCCGTACCGGAACATGATCTCGGTCTCGGTGCCGCCTTCGGTCAGATACCGGGCGCTCGATCCGTCGGTGAAAACCTGTGACATGTTGCGTCTCCTCGATTGCGGGCGTCGGAACGATTGTGCAGTTATGGTCCGGTCTTCCGGGCGATCTGGCTAGTGCACCCTTGGTACACTGGCGGTAATCAAGAAATCTGAGTATGGTTTCAGCATGTTGCCGGCTGTGTTCGAACATGACGGCGCGATGCGGCACGCCGCAACTTGACCCTTGATACAGGACCGGCGGTCAGCCGGCCGGGAAGGAGGCGGAATGTCTTTCCTGAAGCCGCGCAGCACGGAAACCACCCGCGATAGGCTGATGACCGTGGCCGAGATGGCAATCCTAGAAAAGGGATTCGCCGCCACCTCGATCGAGGAACTGATCGCAGAAGTGGGCATAACAAAGAGCGGATTTTTCTATCATTTCAAGGACAAGAGCGAGTTGGTCAAATCCATCCTCGAACGGCATCTGGAGGCAGAAGAAGCGTGGTTCGACGGTCTCTTCGCCCGGGCTAGGGAACTCGATGACGACCCGCTGCATGAATTCCTGATTTTCCTGCGCCTGTTGCAGGAAGACATGGAGCGCCTGCCGGATGTGCATCCCGGCTGTCTGATCGCCGCCTGTTGCTTTCAGGAACGGCTGTTTGAACGGGATGTGCACCTTCTGGCCAGTGACAGTCTTCTGAAATGGCGGGCGAGGTTCCATTCCCGATTCAAGCGCATCGCCAAGATCTATCCGCCGTGCATCGATGTCGATTTGGAGGCGTTGGCGGACATGTTGACTGTGACGGTGGACGGCGCGATCATCCTGTCGAAGACCGTGCGCGAGAAGGAAATCCTGGCGCGCCAGACGGCACTTTATCGTCAGTTCGTGAAGACTGTCTTTCTTGGAACGGAAAACTCCTCCGCGTGATCCAGAACGTGAAAGGGGCGGCTTGCGCCGCCCCCTGCGATCGTTTTTCCGGCACCATGCGCTCAGTTGAGCGCCTTGTCGGTGATTTCATGCGTCCAGGCGGCGTCGCCCGGGTGTTTGGTGATCACCGGGTCCGAGCCGCCGGAGAGAAGCGATTCCACCGTGCGTTCGAAATCTTCCGGGTCCAGCGCGCCGTCCGATCCGGCGGTCAGCTTGGCGATCTCCTTCATCATCCGGGTCTGATGCTTTTCGGTCTGGGCGCCGGTGGCGTCGTTGTCGAGCACGATCATCGCCGCCTCTTCGGGGTTCTCCTCGGCCCATTTCCAGCCCTTCATCGAAGCGCGCACAAAGCGGGCCATCTTGTCGACGAACGCCGGATCTTCCAGATCTTCCTCAAGCACGTAAAGCCCGTCCTCGAGCGTCGCCACGCCCTGATCCTCGTATTTGAACACCACCAGATCATCGGGCGAGAGGCCCGCGTCGATCACCTGCCAGTATTCATTGTAGGTCATGGTCGAGATGCAGGCGGCTTGTCCCTGCAAGAGCGGGTCGACGTTAAAGCCCTGCTTGAGCACGGTTACCCCGTCATCGCCGCCCTCGGTGGGAATGTCCAACTGGCTCATCCAGCTCAGGAACGGGTATTCGTTACCGAAGAACCAGACCCCAAGCGTCTTGCCCTTGAAGTCTTCCGGGCCTTCGACGCCGGTATCCTTGCGGCACGTCAGCATCATGCCTGAGCTCTTGAAAGGCTGGGCGATGTTGACAAGGTCGAGCCCCTTCTCGCGCGAGGCCAGCGCAGAGGGCATCCAGTCGACGATCACATCGGCGCCGCCGCCGGCGATCACCTGAGCGGGCGCGATGTCGGGTCCGCCCGGCTTGATCGTGACGTCGAGGTTCTCTTCCTCGTAAAAGCCCTTGTCCTGGGCCACGTAATAGCCCGCGAACTGGGCCTGGGTGACCCATTTCAGCTGCAGCGTGACCTCGTCCGCGGCCTGTGCCATCCCGGCCCAGAGGCCGGCGGCGGCAAGGCCGATGGTCTTGGCGATAGTGTTCATGCGTAGTCTCCCTTCGTTGGTTTCTCTTGGTTATGTCCGGCCCCGTTGCGACGGGTGCCAGAATGTCACCCATTTCTCGATCAGTGCAACCCCGCCGTAAAAGCCCGACCCCGCCAGCGCCGCCACCACGATCTCGGCCCAGACCAGATCCATCGACAATTGCCCGACCGAGGTGGAGATGCGAAAGCCCATGCCCTTGATCGGCGAGCCGAAGAATTCGGCCACGAT
>JAUIBJ010000719.1 GCA_030428025.1 Alphaproteobacteria bacterium | reverse complement strand
CACTCGTCCCGGCTCGAACGGGTCCAGATCCTCGGCCGGCTTGCCGGTGGCGATGTTGCAGAAGCTGCAGGCGCGGGTGCAGACATCGCCCATGATCATCATCGTGGCATGGCCCTGGTTCCAGCATTCCCCGGCATTGGGGCAGCCCGCCTCCTCGCAGACCGTCACCAGCTTGTGCTCTCGAAGGATTCTGCGGGTCTCGCGATACCCCTCGCCATCCGGCGCCTTGACCCGAATCCAGCCGGGTTTTGCGGGCTGTGCATTGTCCGGGCGGTGGGCCTTTTCGGGATGGCGCTGATCGGGAAGTCGGATATCTCGCACGTGCATGTCCCTTTGCGAACACTTTGGTAACTCGTGCCCTCCATACTGCATGACGGTGGGATGTGCCAGTTCTGCGCGCCGTGTTCGCAGCACGTCGCAGCCGGGGTAACGAGTGCCCACCGCTCTGCCGGTCTAGCCCCGCCGGCCCACCGGCCAGAGCGCTATTGCACCCGCCGCCCCGCACCCTATCCTGTATCCACCCGGCACGAGGCAAGGCGGATCGAGGGGCGATGGATTGGCAGGCGCACAGGCGCGAGGCGCACAGCCTCGGCCGAACCCAGGAGTATCTCAAACAGATCGTCTACGGCGGAAATGACGGCATCGTCACAACCTTCGCCATCGTCGCGGGCTTCGCCGGGGCGGCCGCCGATGGCGTGGCCCAGATCGGCGGGCTGGCGGTGCTGGTGTTCGGCCTGGCCAACCTCTTCGCCGATGCGGTCAGCATGGGGTTGGGCGAATTCCTGTCGCTGCGCTCTCAGCACGACCTCTACCGCGCCCGCCGGCAGAGCGAATTGCGCGAGATCGCCGAAAACCCCGATCAGGAGCGGATGGAACTGTTCGAGATCCTGCGCCAGCGCGGTCTGCCCGCCGGCGAGGCCGACACCACCGCAACGATCCTGTCCCGCCATCCCGCCATCATGGCCGACCTGATGATGACCTATGAATTCGGCATGACCGACCCCGAAGAGGAAAGCCCGCTACTCAACGGTCTGTCGACCTTCCTGGCCTTCGTGGTCTTCGGGTCGGTGCCGTTGATGCCCTATTTCCTGCTGCCGCCGGACGACCGCACCTTCGCTTTATCGATGATCGCCACCATCACGGCGCTGGTGGCGCTCGGCCTTTTGCGCTGGAACGCCACCGGCGAGCGGCTTTTGCGGTCGGTGGGCGAGACCGTGCTGGTGGGCACGGTCTGCGCGCTGGTGGCCTTCGCGGTGGGCTGGCTGGTGGGCGGCTGACGGCTCAGCCCAGAAGCGCGCCCTCTTCGCCAAGGCGGTCATAGTGGCGCCGCAGCCGTTGCAACGCGATGCGCAGCACCACCTTGCCCGACCGCGCCGACCAGCCCAGTTGTTTCTCGGCACTCTCCAGCCCCTCCAGGTGGCAGCAGCAGCGCAGCACCACATCGCCCAGCCCAGGTCCGAGATCGCGCAACGCACCGATCACCCGGGCCCGTGCGGCCAGCGTGCCGCGCCGATCCGGCCCCACCGACGGCGCGTCCTCGGCCGCGGTCAGAACCCTGTCCCAACTCTCGGTGCGCCGCAGGCCCAGATCGGCCATCTCGTAATCCTCGCGCAGCCGTTCGCCCGCGGCGACAAGCTCGTTTGACAGGAACCTCTCTCCGCTCCGGTCTCGCCTGCGTGCCAGCAAGGCCAGTGGCGTTTCGGCCGCATGAAAGCGGGCTCGCCCCGTGCGTGCGGCCCCCACGACCCCCGTGACCCCGCCGCGGGGACCGTGAAAGGCGGCCTGCGCCTCGGCGAAGCCCACGGCACGGTTTTCCGCCTCGGCCAGCAGCCGGTTCAGCGCTGCGCGGCCCGCGCGGGTGATGCGGTAGCGGCAGATGCGACCCGGCCGGTCGCAGGCGATCCAGCCGTTCAACGCCATCGCCTCGGCTGTGCTACGCTCGACCACCGAGCGCCGCACGCTGTTGCCCGCCTCATCGTCTCGCACCACTACGGCCTTGTCCATTTCCGCGGCCACCGCCAGCACCGCGCCGGGTTCGCACATCCGCCGCAGCACCCGCCGGGCCTCGCGCGCCAGATCGTCCTCGCTCAGCACCGGCTCTTCCGGCGGCGCGGCCTCGGGCCGGGCCAGAAAGCGGCGCCCCAGCCGGTTAAGCGCCCGGTCCACCAGAACGTCCTCGCGCCGAGCCTCCAGCGCCCGGACCTGCCGCAGCACGGTCGAGGCGTGCACGCCCGTCTCGCGCGCGAGAGCACGAATGGACGTGCCCGCCTCGGTGTGCTGCAGGTAGGTGAAGGCCTCTTTCGGCACCCATGACGGAAGCTGGTCCTGTCCGTCAGCGGATGGCAAGGCGTGTGGCATGCCGTGTCCTCCTACTCAGT
>JAUIBJ010000718.1 GCA_030428025.1 Alphaproteobacteria bacterium | reverse complement strand
CATGTCTCGCCGGCCTTCTTCCACTTGGCCAGTTCGTCCGCCCATGCACAGTCGAATTGCGGCCCGCGCAGACTCTCGGGGTCATGGGCCGAAAAGATCTGCGCCGTGGCCCCGTTGGGCCAGACCAATCGCCGCCGCGAGGCCTGCCATTCCGGCCGCCGGTCAGGCGGCGAACAGGCCAGCAGGCCGCTTTCGCCGAAAATCATCACGTCGCGGGCCTGGTCGATGGTCTCCCCCACCAGCGCCACCCGCCGGCAGCGCCCGTCGTCCAAGGGCTTCGGTCCCTCGACCTGCGCGCGCACCCATTCCGCCCCGGCCCGGGTCTTGCCCGCGCCACGGCCACCCATCGCCACCCAGGCGCGCCAGTCGCCCTCCGGCGGAAGCTGATGCGGCATCGCCCAGAAGTCGAAGAGATAGGGCAGCGCCAGAAGCTCACCCTTGCTCAGGCTCTCCAGAAACGCCGTCTCCGCCTCCGGCCCTCCGGAGACGATCCAGGCGGCCGCTGATCGCAGATCGGGCCTCGTCGAAATCGATGGCGTAGCCATTGACAATTCCCCGCTCACGGTTCCGTTGCTTTTCAAGCTGTACCTCCAGTTCCATTGCGACCCGGATCCAGTGCCGGATTTCGCTTGCCGCCTTGGTGGCATTCGCCACCTGGTCGAATTCGCCGTCCATGATCCGCGCATGAACCCCGTCCAGACCGGTCCGGATATGGACAAGCTGGCGTTTCAGCGCACAGATCGAGTCGGCCAGGCCCGAAGGCCCGTCTTCAGGTGTGATCAAAATCATGGTCTACCGCTCGTGCCGCGTGCCGCCTGTGGGCTCATTGGGCGCGACCGTCCCGGGCGCCTCCTCATCGGATCAACCCCGAAATCCGCCTGTCCCGAAGCCCTGCACGCGACACAACCTATAGGTGAAAGGCGCGAAAAAGTCAAACTGTTGCGCCTGAACCGTACCGCGCAAGCGGCCGGAATACTTACATTTTGTTAATTTTTCAGGAAGCCACCGCCGACACTATTCGCTGGCGCGTTCGGCTTCGATCTGCCGCCATCGGGCAACGTTCTTGTTGTGCTCGTCCAGCGTTTCGGCAAAGGCGTGCCCGCCCGTACCGTCGGCCACGAAGAAGACATAGTCGGTCTTGTCAGGATTGACCGCCGCCATCAGGCTTTCGGCCCCCGGATTGGCGATAGGTGTCGGAGGCAATCCCTGTATTACATAAGTATTATAAGGTGTTGCGCGTCGAAGTTCACTCTGTCGCAACCCTCGGCCCAGGGTACCCTGACCATTGGTGATCCCATAGATCACCGTCGGGTCGGTCTGCAGCCGCATGCCGCGGTTAAGCCGGTTGACGAAGACGCTGGCCACCTTGCCGCGCTCGTCCGGCACGCCCGTTTCCTTCTCTATGATCGAAGCGAGGATCAGAACATCGGCGGGGCTCTCCAGCGGCACGTCCGGGTCGCGCGCCTCCCAGGCGGCGGCCAGCCGGGTCTTCTGCACTTCCTGCATCCGCTCCAGCAGTGCGATCCGCCCGTCGCCCTTCTCGACCTCGTAGTCGAGTGGCGCAAGGCTCCCTTCCGGCGGGATGCCCTCGACGTCACCCTCCAGAACCTCCACCGCACCAAGCGCGGTGACCACCTGCCAGCTCGTCACCCCTTCGGCCACGATGATCCGGTAGCGGGTATCGGACTGGCCGATGACCTTCCTATATTCCTCGGGCTTCGGCTCTTCGCTAAGAAGGTCGAACTCTGCCACGTCCACATAAGCCTCGGTCTCGGGGTCCAGCTCGCGCACATCCGCCCGCACCCGGGCCACACCGATCCGATAGACCACCTCCGTCCCGCAGGTGCTCGCCCCGCCCCTTGTGACGATATCGGTCACCTCGGCCATACTGGCCCCCTCCGGCACCAGCCAGCTCCCGGCCTTCAGCTGGCTGTCCTTGCCGGTGTAGTCGGCGCCGACACGAAATAGAGTGCCGCTGGTGATTGCCCCGCGCTCCTCCAGCTCCTGCGAGACACGGCGCATGTTGCTGCCTCGATCCACCCTGAGACAGATCGACTCCGCCAGCGGCCCCTCGGAATTATAGGCGCTCTGCCCCCACAGGATGACCCCGGCCATGAGAAAGACCAGAACAACCAGAAACGTCAGGAAGTTAGACGCTATGTTCCGCCACATTACCGGGGGATTCCCACGCAGAGCGAGGCGTTGGTGCCGCCGAAGCCGAAGCTGTTCGACATCGCCACCTCGATCTTGCGCTCACGCTTGCCGTTCGCAGCCAGATCGAGCGGCGTCTCCACCGCCGGATTGTCCAGGTTGATCGTCGGCGGCGCCACCTGATCGCGCACCGCAAGGATCGAAAAGATCGCCTCGATCGCTCCAGCCG
>JAUIBJ010000717.1 GCA_030428025.1 Alphaproteobacteria bacterium | reverse complement strand
CAATGCCGAGGCCGCGGCCGCGCGCACGGCGCCGATCATCACCGTGGTGATCACCCTTTTCGCGCCGGTCGTGGGCGCCGTGCGGGTGCTGGTACGCGGTGTGCTCAGCCTTTTCGGCGTCAAGACCGACCCCGACAGCCATATCCTTGCGGTGCGCGAAGAGATCGCAGGCGCGCTCTATCTGGGCCATTCCGAGGGCGTGGTCGAGAAGGAGGACCGAGACCGCATCCTCGGCGCGCTGGATCTGGGCGAGCGGGCGGTCGAGGAAATCATGCTGCACCGCTCGGGCATCGAAATGATCGACGCCGAGATGGAACCACAGGCCATTCTCGACCAGTGCCTGAAAAGCAGCCACACCCGCCTGCCGGTCTATCGCGACGACCCCGACAACATCGTCGGCGTGGTCCATGCCAAGGACCTGTTGCGCGCCATGTACAAGCTGGTGACCGATGAAGGCATGTCGGCGGACGCCCTGAAAGCGTTCAACATCGCCGATGTGGCGATGGAGCCCTATTTCGTGCCGGAAACCACCACGCTCGACGACCAGATGCGCCAGTTCCTGCGCCGGCGGACGCATTTCGCGCTGGTGGTCGATGAATACGGTGTTCTGCAGGGGCTGATCACGCTCGAGGACATCCTCGAGGAGATCGTGGGCGAGATCGCCGACGAGTTCGACCCCCATGCCGATCATCCGATCCGCAAGTCCGAGGACAACCAGTTCCTCGTCGACGGCGCGATGACGCTCCGCGACCTCAACCGCGCCACCGACTGGAACCTTCCCGACGAGGAGGCCAACACCGTGGCGGGGCTGGTTATCCACGAGGCCCAGATCATCCCCGAGGTGAACCAGGTCTTCAACCTCCACGGCTTCCGGTTCGAGGTGATGGCCAAGGACGGCAACCGCATCACCCGGCTGAAGATCCGCAAGCTCTGAAGCTGTGAGCCGTCTCGCCCCGTCTCGCTTCCGGGCGATACCGCAGGCGCGCGCCGGACTGAAGCCCGGCTCGTGTCGCGGCGGCCGGGCGGCCCCCCGGCCTACCAGTTTCTCCGGCATTCGCGGGCCGGGCGGCTGCCCGGCCCACCCGCCGTCTCTCACGCCCTGAGCTTGTCGCCCTTCGGGTCGAAGGGCGGCTCGTGCAGGATCCGCGCCTTGTGCGGCCGGCCCAGCACCATCACCTCCACATCGTCGCCCGGCGCGGCCTGTCCGGTGCGCACATAGCCAAGCGCCAGGCTCATCCCCACGGTATAGCCATAGGTGCCCGAGGTGACCCGGCCCACCGGCTTGCCATCCTTGAAGATCGGCTCGCCGCCAGTGGCATCGGCGTTCGACGCAGTCACATCCGCCTCGTCGATGTGGATCAGCACCAGGTTCTCGCGCGTGGGCTCGGCCATCACCTTTTCGGCGGCCGCCTTGTTGAGGAAGTCCTTGCCCATCTTGCAGAGCGGGCCAAAGCCCACCTCGTGCGGATAGTATTCGGGGCTGTACTCCCGGCTCCAGGAGCCATAGCCCTTCTCCACCCGCATCGACATCAGCGCTCGCGCCCCCACGGGCCCCGCACCGAAGTCCTTGCCCGTCTCCAGAAGCGCGCGATAGAGCTTTTCCTGATCCTCGGTCCTGCAGTGCAGTTCCCAGCCCAGATCACCGGTGAAGCTCACCCGCAACGCAAGGCACCGCACGCCGGCGATGTCGATCATCTTCGAGCGCATGAAGGGGAAATCCTCGGTCGCCAGCGACGTGTTGGTCATCCGCTGCAACAGTTCGCGCGATTTCGGCCCCGCCACGTTGAAGCCGCACATCGCCTCGGTCTGCACCTCGAACGTGGTGCCTTCGGGCAGCGGCACCATGTCGTAGAACCGCTTCTGATAGCGCTCGGCCATGCCCGAGGAGACGACCCAGAACTCGTCCTCCTCCACCCGCGTCACGGTGGCGTCCCCGGCGATGCCGCCGCGCACCGAGATGAGCGGCGTGAGGCAGGACCGGCCCACCGATTTGGGCATGGTGTTGGCGAAGACGGCATTCAGCCAGTCCTCGGCCCCCGGCCCCTTCACCCGGTACTTGGCGAAATTCGAGATGTCGATGATGCCGGCGCGGTCGCGCAGCATCCTGCATTCCTCGCCCACCGGCCCCCACCAGTTCTGGCGGGTGAAGCCGTTGGTGTCCTTCGTGCCCGGCGCGTCCGCGAACCACTGCGGATGCTCCCAGCCGTAGTTCAGCCCGAAGACCGCGCCCATCTCCTTCTGCAGCTCATAGACGGGCCGGGTGCGCAGGGGCCGGCCGGCCGCGCGTTCCTCGTTGGGGTAATGGATGGCGAAGCGGTGGGTATAGACATCCTCGACCTTGGCCATCACGAACTTGCGGTCATTGGCCCAGAGGCCGAAGCGGGCGA
>JAUIBJ010000716.1 GCA_030428025.1 Alphaproteobacteria bacterium | reverse complement strand
CAGCATGGCGAGCGTTACAGTGTCACCTTCCGAAAGGGCCTGCCGGCCGCGAGTGGCGAGAGCCTTCTGAAGGATGTGGAGATCACGCTTTATGTGCGCGACCGAAGCCCGAAGGTGGCCTTTTCGGGCCGGGCCTATGTGCTGCCCAGGTCCGCCGATGCCGCGCTGCCGCTGGAAACGGTCAATCTCGACGAAGTCGATCTGATCCTGCGCCGGGTCAGTGACCGCAACCTGCTGCGCACCATCCAGGAGAACTACTTCGCCCGGCCACTCAGCTATTACGACGACATGGAGTTTTCCGACGAGATTGCCGAGGAGGTCTGGACAGGCACCGGCGAGGTGCAGAACGAGTTGAACCGCACCATGACCACGCGGTTGCCGCTGGGCGAGGTGCTGGCGGGGCAGGAGCCGGGAATTTACGCGCTGACCGCACGGGTGCCGGGGCGCGACCTTTACGACGATCCGGGCGCGACGCAATGGTTCGTGCTCACCGATTTGGGGATGACAACGCTGAAGGGCACGGACGGGCTGCATGTGTTCGTGCGTGCGCTGAGCGATGCCGATGCACTGGAAGGGGTCGATCTGACCCTTCTGTCGCGCAGCAACAGGGTGCTGGGCCGGCTTGCCACGGACACGGAGGGCCATGCTCTGTTCGAGCCGGGCCTGACCCGGGGCACCGGCGCATCGGCGCCGGCGATGGTGCTGGCCAAGCGGGGCGAGGAGGATCTGGCCTTCCTGTCGCTCACCGATCCGGCCTTCGACCTCTCCGACCGCGGGGTCGAGGGGCGCCCGCCCGCGCCGCCAGTGGATGTGTTCCTGACCACCGAGCGCGGCGCCTATCGCGCAGGCGAGGTGATTCATGCCACGGCGCTGGCGCGCGACGGCGTGGCCCGTGCCGTCACAGGCCTGCCGCTCACCGCTATCCTGCGCCGGCCCGACGGGGTGGAGTATTCCCGTCACCTCTCGGCGGAGGACGCGGCCGGCGGGCATGTCTTCGAGATGCCGGTAGGCCCGGCCGCGCCGCGCGGATCGTGGACGCTTGACATCAAGGCCGACCCGGATGCGCCCGCGCTGGCCAGCCAGACCGTTCTGGTAGAGGATTTCCTTCCCGAACGCATAGACTTCGATCTGTCGCTGCCCGATGGGCCGATCCGCCCCGGCGATACGCCGCCGCTGACCGTGGAAGCGCGGTATCTCTTTGGTGCGCCGGGGGCGGGGCTCAAGGCCGATGGCACCGTCACGTTGAGGCCCAAGCGCACGCTGGACGATTTCGCGGGCTACCGGTTCGGCCGGTATGACGAGGATGTCTCGGCGCGCACCGGTTTCCTGGACGGCGGCACCACAGATGCGGCGGGCAAGCTGACCACCCCGGCGGAAATCCCCGAAGCCCCGGCCAAGGACCGGCCCTTCGAGGCCACCGTCCGGATCAGCGTGCGCGAAGGTTCGGGCCGCCCGGTCGAACGGGAGCTGACCCGGATGCTCGCCCCCGCCGGCCCGATGATCGGGATCAAGCCTGCCTTCGACGGGGTCGTCCCGGAAGGCACCGAGGCCAGCTTTCAGGTCATGGCGCTCGGGGCCGATCTGGCGCCCGCGGAGATGCAGGTGAGTTGGACGCTCAACCGTGTCGAGACCCGCTATCAGTGGTATCAGGAATACGGCAGCTGGAACTGGGAGCCGATCACCACCCGCAAACGCGTCGCCAAGGGCGAGGCCGCGTTGGGCGCCGGGCCCATTACCCTGTCGGCGCCGGTGGAGTGGGGCCGTTACGAACTGGTCGTGGAACGCACCGATGGCGTCTATGTCTCCGCCTCGAGCGATTTCTACGCCGGCTGGTACGCCCCCGCCGATGCCTCCAGCACGCCCGACACGCTCGAGCTGTCGCTCGACAAGCCCGGCTATCGCCCGGGCGAGACGGCCACTCTGCGCATCGTGCCGCGCTATGCGGGCACCGCTCTTGTCACGGTCATGTCGAACCGCGTGATCGAGATGCAAGCCGTTGAGGTCGCGGAGGGCGAGAACAGCATTCCCCTGACCGTCACCGACGAATGGGGCGCGGGCGCCTATGTGACCGCGCAGGTCATCCGGCCGATGGATGTGCCCGCCGGGCAGAACCCGGCACGGTCGCTGGGCCTCTCATATGCCAGGATAGACCCGGGTGAACGACAGCTTGACGTGGCCATCGACGCGCAGGAGCAGTCGGACCCGCGCGGACCGCTGGACGTGACGGTGAGCGTGACCGGTGGGACGGAGGGCGAGACGGCCTATGTCACGCTAGCCGCCGTCGATGTGGGTATCCTCAACCTGACCGGCTTCGACAGCCCCGATCCTTCCGGGCATTACTTCGGCCAGCGCCGCCTCGGTGTCGAGATCCGCGACCTTTACGGGCGGCTCATCGACGGAA
>JAUIBJ010000715.1 GCA_030428025.1 Alphaproteobacteria bacterium | reverse complement strand
ACCGGAACCGCGGTCGCGGCTTTGGGCCTCAGCCTGAGCCTTGCCTCGGCGAACACGCTGCGCATGGCCGATTCCACAGACATCGCTGCGATGGACCCGCATTCGATGACGGAAAGCAACACGATCGGCTTTCTGAACCACGTCTACGAGGGTCTGGTGCGCTACAACGCCGACCTCGAGGTAGAGCCGGCGCTGGCCGAATCCTGGGAATTCGTCGAACCGACCCGCCTGCGCTTCAAGCTCCGCGATGGCGTGACCTTTCACAACGGCAACCCGTTCACCGCGCAGGATGTCGTCGCCTCGCTGGAACGCGCGAGCCACGAAACCTCGCCTGTCAAGAGCAACCTGCCCGGGCTGGAGCGCGCCGAGAAGGTGGACGAGATGACGGTCGATCTGGTTCTGAAAGGGCCGGACCCGATCGTGCTGAACTATCTCACCAACATCTACATTCTCGACAAGGAATGGATGGAGGAGCATGACGCGCTCCTGCCCGCCGACATGCGCCGCGGCAAGGAAAACTATGCCGTCGCCAATTCCAACGGCACCGGTCCCTTCATTCTCGAAAGCCGCCAGCCCGACGCGCGCACGGTCCTGACCGTGAACGAGGGCTGGTGGGACGAGCCGCAGCACAACCTGACCCGGATCGAGTTCAGCCCCATCGGCTCGGACGCGACGCGGATCGCGGCGCTGCTGTCGGGTGAGCTGGATTTCATCACCCCCGCGCCGCTTCAGGATATCGAGCGGATCAACCGCGCCGACGGCGTGTCGGTGATCGAAGCGCCGAGCCTGCGGACGATCATGCTGGGCCTGAACTATGCCGACACGCTGCACAATTCGAACCTTTCAGACGACAACCCGCTGAAGAAGCAGAAGGTTCGCCAGGCGCTTCAACTGGCGATCAACATGGATCTCATCCAGGACAAGATCATGCGGGGCCGGTCGCGCAATGCCGCGCTGCTGGTGGCGCCCCAGGTGCCGGGCTTCGACGAGGCGCTCGATACCCGACCTGCCGCCGATCCGGACAAGGCGAGGGCCATGCTTGAAGAGGCCGGCTATCCAGACGGTTTCGAGGTGGGTCTCGACTGTCCGAACGACCGTTATGTCAACGACGAGGAAATCTGCCAGGCGATCACCGCCATGTGGGCCCGAATCGGTGTCGATGCGCGGCTGACCGCGCAGACCAAATCGAAGCATTTCGAGAAGGTGCTTGCCGGCGGGGCCGACATCTACATGGTGGGCTGGGCGACGCTGCCCATGCTGGACAGCTACAGTGTGCTGTCGGCGCTGCTGCATACGCCGGGCGACCGCATGGGCGCATGGAATCCCGGCGGTTATTCGAACCCCGAGATTGACGCGCTGACCACAAAGGTCGCGACCGAACTCGACGCCGAGAAGCGGACGCAGATGATGAAGGATGCGCTGAAGATCGCGCGCGACGACGTCGCCATCATCCCGCTGCACCAGCAGCCGCTGGCCTGGGCCGTGCGAGACGGGGTCAAGCTGAGCGTCACCGCGGATAACAAGCCGCGCCTCTGGTACGCCACCATCGAGTAGGATGGATTACGGCCCGGCCCGCGCGGAGACCCTCCCGGCCGCGCGGGCCGAAGGCCGGTACTTGCACGAGCACATCACACCCAACATCCGGAGTCCGTTCCCATGACAGCCTTCATCCTCCGGCGTCTGATCCAATCCATCCTGGTCATGCTGGCCGTTGCCCTGATCGCCTTTTCGATGTTCCGCTTCGTCGGCGATCCGGTGAACAGCATGCTGCCCGAGAACGCCACGGCGGAAGAGCGGGCGGACCTGCGCGAGCAGCTTGGCCTGAACGCTCCCGTCACCACCCAGTTCGCGCGTTTCGTCACCGGCGCGGCCCAGGGCGAATTCGGCATTTCCTACCGCAACAAGCGCCCGGTCAGCGACCTGATCGCCGAGCGCCTTCCGGCCACGCTGGAACTGGTGCTGGCCGCCGCGATCTTCGCGCTGGCGATGGGGGTGCCGATGGGCATCTATACGGCGCTCCACCGCAAGGGGTTTCTCAGCAACTCCATGCAGATCCTGTCGCTGATCGGCATTTCGGTGCCCACCTTCGTGACCGGCATCCTGCTGATCCTCGTCTTTTCGGTCTGGCTGAACTGGCTGCCCTCCTTCGGGCGGGGCGACGTGGTCGATATCGGCTGGTGGTCGACGGGGCTGCTGACATGGAGCGGGCTGAAGTCGCTGGTGCTTCCGGCCGTCATGCTGGGCCTTTTCCAGGTGACGCTGATCATGCGGCTGGTGCGCGCCGAGATGCTCGAGACGCTGCGCTCCGACTATGTGCGCTTTGCCCGGGCCCGCGGCCTGACCAACCGTGCGGTGCATTTCGGACATGCCTTCCGCAACACGCTGATGCCGGTGATCACCATCGTCGGGCT
>JAUIBJ010000714.1 GCA_030428025.1 Alphaproteobacteria bacterium | reverse complement strand
CGCAGGAAGTCCTCGTTGCCGCCGAAATTCTGCGCCTCGCCGATGACGACGCGGGGAATGCCGAATTGCAGGATCGTGCCCGAGCACATCATGCAGGGCGAAAGCGAGGTATAGAGCACCGTGTCGCGATAGGTCTTCTGCCGGCCGGCCTTGCGCAGCGCGTCCATCTCGCCATGGGCGATCGGGTCGCCCTGCTGGACGCGCTGGTTGCGGCCGCGCGCCACCACCTCTCCGCCGCGTGCCAGAACCGAGCCGATCGGGCATCCGCCCTCGTCGAAGCCGGCCTTGGCTTCCTCATAGGCGATCCGCAGCAGGCGCTTGTCGTCTTCCGTCATCATCTCAGGTGCCTTTCTGCCCCGAGGGGGGCGCATCGAAATAGGGCAGCCGCTCGACCGAGGGCGACCAGGCGCCCGCCGCTTCCAGCGCCGCCATGTGATCGGCGATACCGTCCAGCGTGGTGAACCAGACGTCCTTGTGGGTCAGCGTTTCCTCGATCCATTTCTCGACCAGCCGCCAGCGCGCCAGACGCCCGGTCAGGAAGGGATGCACGATCA
This sequence comes from Alphaproteobacteria bacterium, assembly GCA_030428025.1. Taxonomy (GTDB): domain Bacteria; phylum Pseudomonadota; class Alphaproteobacteria; order Rhodobacterales; family Rhodobacteraceae; genus Roseovarius. Next base: position 1,858 of record JAUIBJ010000714.1, on the reverse strand, counting down.
TCATGAAGAAGCCGCCGGCCTCGTACTGCGCCTCGAATTCCTCCCAGAAGGCGGCGAGGCCCTCGGAGGGAGATTTCACAGGCATCAGATAGCCGATTTCGTCGTAGTGGGCAAAGGGTGGCCAGTCATCCGTGCCCCAGTGCACCGGCATCTCGTAAAGCCGGCCCTTGGAGCTGTCGAGCACATGCGGGATGTCATCGCCCATCAGCGAGCTGTCATAGCGCATCCCGTGTTCGAGCATCAGGTCGATCACCTCGTCGGTGATGTTGTAGACCGGCGCGCGATAGCCTCGCGGGGTTTGCCCGCAAATCCGCCGATGAGCGTCCAGCGCCTTTTCGAACCATTCCCTCTGGTCGCCATAGGTCGCGATCGGATCTTCGTGCAGCCAGCCGTGATGGCCGATCTCGTGCCCGTCCTTCAGGATCGCCTCGACCGTGTCGGGATAGGTCTCCAGACACCAACCCGGGATGAAGAAGGACTGTTTCAGTCCGAAGCGGCGATAGGTGTCGAGGATGCGGGGCAGGGCCACATTGGGCCCGTAGCGGCCCATGCTGATGGGATAGAGCCGGCGGTGGCTGTCGTCGGGCCGGGCGATATGGATCAGACTGTCGGCATCCATGTCGAAGGTGACCGCCACCGCGCATTTCGCGCCGTCGGGCCAGGGGATCGGGTTGCGGATCATGCGTTCAGCCTCCTTCCAGGACATGGGCGTTTTCGGCTTCCCAGCCGAGCCAGGCGGTGTCTCCCGCCGAAAGGTCGAGGTTCAGCAGGTCGCGTTCCTGCATCTGCGCCTTGAATTCATGCCCGTCCGCGCTTTCCAGAAAGAGCGTGACCACCGAGCCAACGAACTCCTCCGAGATCAGCGTGCATTCCACCCGGTTTTCTGTCTCGGGCCTGTCGGGGGATAGCGAGACCAGATCGGCGGAAACAACGAAGCTGCGCGCTTCCCCGGTCCGGATGGCGAAATCGGGCGCCTTGGCGGTGAAGCTGCCGGTCTCGGTGCGGATGCGGATGGCGATTTCGCCGGTGGCCTCGACCGTGCCCGACAGGATGTTGTTGCGGCCCACGAACTCGGCCACGAATCGGTTGGCCGGGGCGCGGTAGATATCCTTGGGAGAGCCCACCTGCGCGATGTCGCCCTGGCTCATGATCACCACCCGGTCGGCCATGGCGAAGGCTTCGGACTGGGAATGGGTGACATAGACGAAGGTGATGCCCAACTCCTTCTGCAGCCGGGTCAATACCCCCTGCATGCGGATCACCAGATTGGCGTCGAGCGCCGAAAGCGGCTCGTCCAAGAGCAGCATCTGCGGTTCCATCACCAGAGAGCGGGCCAGAGCCACGCGCTGTCTCTGCCCGCCAGAAAGCGTGTCGACATTGCGATCGGCGAACTCGCCGATATGCATCCGTTCCAGCCAGTCGAGCGCGCGGCGCTTGCGCTCGGCCTTGTCCACGCTGCGCATCTTCAGACCGAATTCCACGTTCTCCCGTGCCGTCAGGAACGGGAACAGCGCCAGCGACTGCCAGACCAGCGGCGTATCTCGCTCATGCGGGCGGACATCGTTCATCAATCGCCCGGCAATGCGGATCTCACCCGATGTGGGGCTTTCCAGCCCGGCGAGCATGCGCAGCGTGGTGGTCTTGCCGCAGCCCGAGGAGCCCATGATCGCCAGGAATTCGCCGGGCTGGATGTCCAGCGTCATGTCGCGCACGGCGACGAACTCGCCGAACCGTTTCTGCACGTTGCGGAAGGTGACAAGGGGCTCGGTCATGTCAGGAATGGCTTCTTATCTGGCGGCTGATGAAGATCACCTGCGCGAGGATCACCAGCGTCATGGAGGTGAGGAAAACGAAGGTG
>JAUIBJ010000713.1 GCA_030428025.1 Alphaproteobacteria bacterium | reverse complement strand
GGGAGGAACACGATGCGGGTCTTTACGGTTCTCGGACCATCGCAATCCGGCAAAACGACATTGATCGAGGGTTTGATCGGGCTCGAGGAGCAGCGGCCGGTAACGCTCGACATCCCCGGCGTGGCCAGGGCCAGCCAGTTCAGTTTCATGGGCGACGACTGGACGGCGATCGACATCGCCGGCGGGGCGGAGAACCTGTCCAGCGCCGTGCCGGCACTGGCGGCCAGCGATGCGGCGGTGCTCTGCGTCGGGGCGGATGCCGAAGCCGCCGTTCTGGCGGCCCCCTATTTCCGGGTGATCGAAGAAGCAGGGGTTCCCTGCTTTCTTTTTGTGAACCGGGTCGATGCGGCCGCGGGACGGATCAGCGAGGTTATCTCGGCTCTTCAGGTCTATTGCCGGCATGGCATCGCGCTGCGGCAGGTGCCCATTCGCGAGGGCGGGCAGATCGTGGGCGCGGTCGACCTGATCTCGGAACGGGCCTGGCAGTATCAGGAGGGCAAGCCCTCGGCGCTGGTGGAAATTCCCGACAGCGTGGCCAGCCGCGAGCGGGAGGCGCGCGAACATCTGCTGGAGGCGCTGGCGGATTTCGACGACGGGCTGATGGAGCAGCTGATCGAGGACCAGACCCCGCTGACCGAGACGATCTATGAAACCGCCACCAGCGTGTTGCAGCATCACGATCTGGTGCCCGCGCTTCTGGGCTCGGCCGAGCGTCGCAACGGCATGCTGCGGCTGATGAAATCGCTGCGCCACGAGGCGCCGGGCCACGAGGTCGCGCGCGAGCGGCTTTCGGAGGCGGCCGAACCGCTGGCGGTGGGCGGCCTTGCCGATCACGTCAAGCATCTGGGCAAGACGGTGCTGATCCGGGCCTTGGGCGAGGGCGTCGGCAATGGCAAGCCGCTTGCCGGCAGGAATGTGGGCAGCATCACCGGGCTCGACGCCAAGACGCCGATGCCGGAACTGGCGCCGGGCGATGTGGGGCTGACAATGAAATCGGACCACCTGAACGTGGGTGAGTTGTATACCGCCGACGCCGCCCTGCCCCCGCCGGACTGGGCGCAGGCGCACGGGCCCACCTATCGCCGGATGATCCAGCCGGTGCATGAGCGCGACGAGGCGCGGCTTTCCTCGGCGCTGGAGCGGCTGTCGGAGATCGACCCGGGCCTGACCGTCACCCAGGATGCGCTGTCCGGCCATCCGGTGCTGTCGGCCCAGGGGCCGCAGCATTTCCGCCGGCTTCTGTCCAAGCTTGCCGACGGGTTCGGGATCGAGGTGGAGGAGCACCATGTGCCGCCCGCCTATCGCGAAACCGTCCGCAAGCCGGTTTCCTGCCATCACCGCCACCGCAAACAGTCGGGCGGGGCGGGGCAGTTCGCCGATGTGGTGATCGACGTCAAGCCGTTGTCCCGCGGTGCGGGCGAAAGCTTCGACGAGGTGATCAAGGGGGGCGCCGTGCCGCGCAATTACATCCCGGCGGTCGAGGCGGGGGTGCGCGACGCGCTGCAGGAAGGGCCGAACGGCTTTCCGGTGGTCGATGTCAGCGTGACCCTGACCGACGGCAAGCACCATTCGGTGGACAGTTCCGATTTTGCCTTCCGCACCGCCGGCAAGAACGCGATGAAGGAGGCGATGGCGGAAAGCGGGGTCACCGTGCTGGAGCCCATCGCCCAGGTTCTGATCCATGTGCCCTCGGTCTATGCCGGCGGGCTGGTGCCGACGATTTCGGGCATGAAGGGGCAGGTGATGGGCTTCGAGGGTCATCCCACCGCCGCCGGTTGGGACGTGTTCCGCGCGATGCTGCCGATGATGGCGCTGGACGAGCTTACCAATGCGCTGGCCAGCGCGGCGCGCGGCACCGCCTGGTTTGTCGCCGAGTTCGACCATTACACGGAGGTACATTCGTCGGAACTGGCGCGGGCCTGACTGACCGGGCCCAGCCCCGGCCATCTGCCGGGGCTAGGCCTTCAGCGCCGTCAGCGCCTCTTTCAGGTCGAGCGCGCCGTCATAGAGCGCGCGGCCCGATATCACCCCGTCGAGCGGCGCGCCGCAGGCCTTCAGCGCCTCGATATCCGCAAGCCGCGACACGCCGCCCGAGGCGATGACCGGAATGGAGACGGCCCGCGCCAGCGCCGCCGTCGCCTCGACATTGGGGCCCTGCATGGCGCCGTCGCGGTCGATGTCGGTATAGATGAGGGCCGCCACGCCGGCGTCCTCGAAGGAGCGGGCGAGGTCGGTCGCCTGCACCTGCGTCTCCTCGGCCCAGCCGCGCGTGGCCACCAGCCCGTCGCGCGCGTCGATCCCCACGGCCACCCGGCCGGGAAAGGTGCGCGCCGCCTCGCGCACCAGATCGGGATCTTCCACCGCTACGGTGCCCAGGATGATCCGGCTCAGCCCTTTCTCCAGCCAGCGCTCG
>JAUIBJ010000039.1 GCA_030428025.1 Alphaproteobacteria bacterium | reverse complement strand
CTCGATATTGGCACGGGCGTAATCGGCACCGGTGACCCCCTTGCCGGCGGCCAGCGCCTCGCGGAAACCCTCGGAATAGCCCTCCGGCGTTGGCACCGCCAGGTCCTCATGCGCGCAATAGGCCTCCGACAGGCAAATCGGCGTCCAGGCGGCATTGGCCGCGGCGCTGTCGGGCATGGTATAGGCGCAGCGGGTGGCACCCGCGCTTTCCAGAATGTCCAGCGCTCGCCGCATCGCCGCGACCGTATCGGGCAGAACGCCTTCGGTGGCATAGGTCTCGTCGAAGCCGATCCGCAATCCCTTCACCCCGGCCCGGGTGGCGGCGAGGTAGTCGGGCACGGGCGCGACGAGCGAGGTGGTGTCGCGGTCGTCCCGCCCGGCGATGGCCTGCAGCATGGCGGCGGCATCCTCGACCGTGCGGGCCAGCGGGCCCACATGGTCGAGCGTCCAGGAGAGCGGAAAGACCCCGTTGCGGCTGACCCTGCCCCAGGTGGGTTTCAACCCCACGATGCCGTTGCAGAGCGCCGGAAAGCGGATCGAGCCGCCGGTGTCGCTGCCGATGGCGCCCGGCACGATGCCGGCGGCCACCGACACGCCCGAGCCTGACGAGGACGAGCCCGTCCACAGATCGGCGCGCCAGGGATTCACTGGCTTGGTGACATCTGGGTGATGCAGCGCCAGAGCGCCTTCGGAAAGCTCGGTCTTGCCGATGATGACACAGCCGGCCGCGCGCAGCCGCTCCACCACGGTGGCATCCGCCTCCGCGATGCGATCGCGGAACATCGGAAGGCCGGCGGCCGTGGGCCGGCCTGTCATGTCGCAGAGATCCTTCACCGCCACCGGCACCCCGTGCAGCGGCCCGCGGCTCTTGCCCTCGGCGGTTTCCCGGTCCAGCGCCTCGGCCTGCGCCAAGGCGTCTTCATCGAGCCGCAGAGCGAAGGCGTGCAATCGGTCGTCCAGCATGTTCGCGCGGTCCAGCGCCGCCTTGACCAACTCGACCGAGGTCAATTCGCCTTCGGCAATCCGGCGCCCGGCCTCGACGCCGGCAAGTTCGGTGATGTCGCCCATTCTCAACCCTCCCTGTTGCGTTCGAATTGCGCTGCCGCGGCCAGAAGCCCTGCCTCGTCGAAATGCCGCCCCACCAGCATCAGCCCAACGGGCCGGCCCTCCACCGAGCCGCAGGGCAGCGAGATGGCGGGGTGGCCTGCGGCATTGAAGGGCGCGGTGTTTCCGACCATCGGCAAGGCCAGTTCGATCCGCTCGCGCAGTCCCGCATCCGGCCCCGGCATCGGCGTCGCGCGGAAGGGGATAGTGGGCATGGCCAGCACGTCGAACTCTGCCAAGGCCTTGTCATAGCCCGCGCGCATCCGCTTCAGCAGCATCTGCGCCTTGGCGTAGAACCGGTTCTGATAGGCCTCGGCCATGTAGCTGCCCATCAGCAGGGGCGGCACCGCCGTCACCGAGATATCCTCGGGATGCGCGCGCCAGCCCGAGACCGCCTCGAGCATCGCCGGGTCGCTGTAGTTCTCGCCGAAGCTGGCCAGACCGTTCTGCTTGAACATCAGCTCCGAGGTGCCGCCGACGACGATGGCCGTCCAGACATCGAGACAGTCGAGATGCACGGGAAGGTCGACCTCCTCCACCTCGGCGCCGGCGGCGCGGTAACTCTCCACCGCCTCGCGCACCAGAGCGTCCGAAGCGTCCTCGCTTTCCGGCCGCCCGAAGCCCTGTTTGACCACGCCCACCCGCCTGGGGCCTCCCCGCGTCAGCGCGCCAAGATAATCCACCGTGCCGTCCGGCACCTTGCCCTGTCGAACGTCCAGCCCGTCCGGACCGGCGATGGCGGTCAGCAGCCGCGCCACATCCTCGACCGTGGCGCCCATCGGCCCGCAATGGTCGATGGTGGCATCCATCGCATAGGCGCCGGTATAGGGCACGAGGCCATGTGTGGGCTTGAGACCGACAATGCCCGTCCAGGCGGCCGGAATGCGGACCGAGCCGCCCTGGTCGCAGCCGAGCGCCATCGTCACGTCGCCTGCCGCAATTGCCGCCGCGCTGCCGCTGGAGGAGCCACCAGCGGCGAAGCCGGGGGCGTTGGGGTTCTGTACCGGCGGATTGCTGGTGTGGCTGTGGCCGGAAAAGCTGAGATTCTCGCAGGCGGTCTTGCCCTTGATCGTCCCGCCGGCGGCGAGGATGCGCGTGACCACGGTGGCATCGGCCTCCGGCACGAAATCCTCCAGTAGGGCCGAGCCGTTCCGCGCGGGCATCCCGGCGACGCAGATCGCATCCTTAACCCCCACCGCGCAGCCATCCAGAACGCCGCGCCCCGTGGGTTCGATCTCGCCCAGCCAGGCCCAGGCGCCATGGGGGTTTTCCGCCTCTGTAGGCGCGCGTCCCACCCTGCCCCGGGCCGGGCGATCAGGCCCAGGCGCCTCCATCGCGTCGAGACGTTCGTAGCTGGCGACGATGCCCTGCATGAACTCGGCGTAAAGCTCGTGGGTGTCCGGCGCGAGGTTGAGCCCGAGCCGGCCCGACAGATCGCGGACGGTGTCGCGCGTGGGGGTCTTGATGGTCATTTCCTTGCTCCCTGTGAACCGGCGGCCCCTCGTCCCGGGCCGCCCCTATCCTGTCGCCCCGCTGGCATGTTTCCCGGCGATCCGGCCGAAGACGGCGCCGCGCAGCACCGAGGTCGCCCCGGTATAGCGCTTGTAGTATAGCCCCATCGTCTCGCCCGCCGCATAGAGGTTGCGGATGACCCGGCCGTTGCCGTCCAGCACCTGCGCGCTGGCATTGCAGCGCAGCCCGCCGAAGGTGAAACAATTGGCGGAACTTATCGGCCACGCCCGGAAAGGCGGCTTGGCAATCGGCAGGGCCCAGTTGGATTTGGGCGGGCTGATGCCGGTCGTGGCGAGCCCGTCAAGCTCGAAGGGGCGGAAGCTGCCCTCGCACGTGGCGGCGTTGAACCGCTCGACCGTCTGTTGCAGCGCGCCCGCATCCAGCCCCAGTTTTCCGGCAAGGTCCGGCAGGCTTTCGGCGGTCACCGGCGGTTGATCGCTGCGCACACTGCGCTGCCAGCCCTCCACCTCGTCGAGCCGCGCGTCGCAGATCAGATAGGCCACCCCGCCCGGCAGTTTGTTGATGGTCCGCGCCACATTCTCATAGATGGCATCGACCGTGGCCGAGGCCTCGTCGATGAAGCGGTGCCCCGCCTGGTCCACCAGAATGCCGTAGGTGAAATTGAAGACGATCGGTTCGGAGACGCCCGAGCGCGGATCGATTGGCTCGGCATGGTATTCCGAGAAATCGCCGCAGCCGGCCGCGCCAAGCGCCAGCGCCATCCTCAACCCTTCACCCCGGTTGTAGTAACCGCCCCGCGCCACCGGCCGGATATAGCGCGAGCGTTCGCCGTAATACTGCGCCTGCATCTCGTCATTGCCCTCGAACCCGCCGCAGGCAAGGATCACCTTGCCCTCGAACGCCACCAGCGCGCCCTCGGCGCCGCTGCGGGCGCGCAGGCCGGTGACCTCGCCCGCCGCGTCGCGCAGGAATTCCACCGCAGTCGTCTCGTAGCGGAAATCGACGCCCAGCTCCTCCGCCCGGCCGGCCAGCGCATCGACCAGCGCCTGTCCGCCGCCCACCGGGCAGATCCGGGTGGTGGATTGGGTGAGCAGATAGGTGGGCATGTCGGAAAACCGGATGCCGAGTGTCTTCAGCCATCCCAGCGTCGGCCCTGCCTCGGCCGCAAGCGTGCCGATGACCTCGGGGTCGGTGAAGGACAGCGCCTTGACGATGGCGGGCCATTGGGCATAGTCGCGCGCGGTTTCGTTCACCAGCGACGGGTCGAGATGCCAGCCCGCGTTCTCCATGAAGTGATCGACAAAATCGTCGGAGACCTCCTCCTCGGTCTTCATCCGCATGAAGGCCTCGGTCCAGCGGGTGTTGCCGCCGCGCTCCTCGCGGGTGGCTCGTTCCAGCACCGTCACCGCCGCCCCCGCCTCTGCCGCCGATACCGCCGCCGACAGCCCGGCGATCCCGCAGCCGGCCACGACGACCTTCCTTCCCTCTGCCATTCCCGCAGCCTCCCTCGTGAACGCTCCGCTCAGCGCCTCATGCCTTGATCGCGAACGGATCCCGCTCCTCATCCGAGAAGTCGATCATCACGTTCTTGGTGTTGGTGAATTCCTCCAGCGCGTATTCGCCGCGCTCGCGCCCGAAGCCGCTGTCCTTGAAGCCGCCAAAGGGGGCCTGTACCGCTACGGAACGATAGGTGTTGACCCAGATCGTACCGGCGGTGATTTCGCGCGAGACGCGCATCGCCCGGTTGATGTCGGTCGTCCAGATGCCAGAGGCCAGCCCGTAGCGGGTATCGTTGCCGATGGCGATGGCTTCCTCCTCCTCGTCGAAGGGAATGATCGACAGAACCGGGCCGAACACCTCTTCCTGGGCGATGGTCATGTCGTTCCTGACCCCGGTGAAGATGGTGGGCTCGACGAAAAAGCCGTTCTCTAGCCCCTCCCCCGCAGCGCGTTTGCCGCCGGCGGCCAGCTCGGCCCCCTCGTCCACCGCGCCCTTGATCGCGCCGAGGATGCGGTTGAACTGCGGCTCGTTGGCGGCGGTGCCCATTTCCGTGGCCTTGTCTGTCGGGTCGCCCATCCTGATCTGGCCCGCGCGGCGCACCAGTTCCTCGGTCACGCGGTCGCAGACGCCGCGCTGCACCAGAAGGCGCGAACCCGCGATGCAGGTCTGGCCGGTCGCGGCGAAGATGCCGGCCAGCGCGCCGACGATGGCCTTGTCCAGATCCGCATCCTCGAAAATGATATTGGGGGATTTGCCGCCAAGCTCCATCGTCGAGGGAACCAGCGCGCGACCGGCATTGGCCGCAATCTCGCGGCCCACGGCGGGACTGCCGGTAAAGCTGACCCGGTCGATCCGCCCACTGGTCAAGAGCGCCTTGCCCACCCGGGCATCGCCCGTCACCACATTGACCACCCCGGGCGGAAATCCAGCCTCCTTCACGAAGCGCGCGAATTCCAGCGTCGTGGCCGAGGCATGTTCGGAGGGCTTGATCACCACGCAATTGCCCGCCGCCAGCGCCGGAGCCAGCTTGTTGGACAAAAGGCCCATGGGAGAGTTCCACGCGGTGATCAGCACCGCCACGCCCACCGGCTCACGCGAGGCATAGTCGAAGATGTCGGGCTGATCGAGCGGGATGACCTTGCCCCAGAGCTTGTCGGCATAACCCGCGAAGAACCGGTACTGCCGGGCGGCGAAATTCATCTGGCTGCGGGTTTCGCGAATGACCTTGCCGTTATCGGTGCTTTCCAGTAGCCCCATCCGGTCGCCGTTCTCCTGCAACAGATCGGCCAGCCGGTTAAGAAGCCGCGCGCGTTCGACCCCCGGCACCTTCTTCCATGTGCTCTCGAAGGTCTGGCGGGCCGCCGCGATGGCATCGGCCACCTGAGTCTCGCTCGCCTGCGGGATGTTTGCCCAGGGCTGGCCGGTATAGGGGTTGATCGCGGGGAAAAACTCCTGACCGGCGGTCTTGACGAACTCGCCGCCTATGAACAGTTCATAATCCTCCATGGCGTCCTTCTTTCCTTGTTTGTCCGTGTTCCGGGCGGCGGGGCGCCATGACGGCGCCGCCACCCTCAGGCGCGGGTCTCGCTCGAGAGCTTCTGCGCGTGCATCTGTCGGGCCACTTGAGAGTCCGGCAGAAAGGGCCGGTCCCCGGTGATGACGTTGATCGGGCTACCGTCGAGCCAGGCGCGCAGGTTCTCGAGGGATTGCCGGTAGAAGATGTCATAGTTTTCTTCGGTGACGAAGCCGATATGCGGCGTGGCCACCACGTTGTGCAGGCGCCGGAACGGGTGATCGCCGGGCAGCGGCTCTACCGCGAAGACATCCATGCCGGCCCCGCCGATGCGCTCCTGCTCAAGCGCCTCGATCAGCGCAGCCTCGTCCCAGAGTGCGGGCCGGGCGGTGTTGACGATCACGGCGCTCCGCTTCATCAGCCCGATCTCGCGCGCCGACACGGTGCCTTCGGTCCGATCGCTGTGCGGCAGGTGCAGGGTGATGACGTCGGAAGTGGAAAAAAGCTCGTCCTTGGTGACGCAGGTTACGTCATGTGGCGCCGTGCGCTCGGGCGTAAGGTTTGCGCTCCAGGCCACCACGTTCATGCCCAGTACCTGGCCGATCTTCGCCACCGGAACCCCCATGTTGCCGAGGCCCACGATGCCGAGTGTCCGGCCCCTCAGCCCCCGGCCCAGCCCCACCTGCCAGCCGCCGGCGCGCAGCGAGGCGGTTTCGCCCGGCAGCGACCTCATCAGCGAGAAGATCAGCGCCCATGTGACCTCGACGGTTGTCTGGTGAAGCGCATCGGTGGTGCAGACGGTGATCCCCAACTCGTCCGCAGCCTCCAGATCCAGCGAGCGGGCATTGCGCATCCCCGTCGCCAAAATAAGCCTGAGATCGGGAAGGCGCTCCAGCACCGAACGCGGGAATTCGCTGCGCTCGCGGATGCGCATCACCGCATCGAAACCCTGAAGCCGGGCGACAAGCGCGTCGGGGCCCTCGACATGGTCGCGGAAAGGTACCACCGTGACCCCGGGCAGGCTTGCCCAGTCGGCCAGCCCGAGAGCCACGCCCTGATAGTCGTCAAGTACCGCCAAACGCATTTCAGACCTCTCACTTCTGCGCCCAAACTTTCAAACTATCTGTCATCTGTCAACATTTTGCACGCGCTTCCGGCAATGCCGGTGGCGTCGGTCCAACGGGCGTTCCGAGCAAGCGGACGGCGCTGCGGGATCAGTTGTCGGAGTCGAAAAGGCCGCGCAATTCGTCCTTGGCGCGGTTCAGCACCGCGCGGCGTCCATCGGGAAGGCTGTCACCGGTACGGTTGATGTAGAAGGTGAGCATCGACATCGCCGATTGCAGCGCCGTACCCTTGAGCGTTCCGCTCTGCTCGGCCGAGTGTTTGAGCGATTTCGCGATGCACAAGGGGTCGTCCCAGGTAAAGACGCCATCCTCCAGATCGAGAGAGGAGGAGCCCTCTGTCACCTCCTGCGACCAGCGTTCAGAGCCCTGTTTCGACATGGTGGAAGAGATAGGCGACCGGGCCACGTTTCGGGACCGTCACGACAGCCCCATATCGCGGGCCTTCAGGGCCGCCTCGACCCGGTTTCGAACCTGAAGCTTCTGAAGGATGTTGGTCATGTAGTGCTTGATAGTCTTCTCCTGCAGGTCCAGCTCACGGGCAATCTCCTTGTTGCTGCGCCCGAGTGCGACATGCCGGAGGATGTCGGCCTCGCGCTCGGTCAGGTCTTCGGCGTCATGCGCGCAGGCCAGCCGGTTCTTGCGATCCTGCATGGCGGCAAGCACACGACCTGCAAGGGTCGGAGAGACATAAGAGGCGCCCTCGGCCACGCTCAGAAGGATATCGGTCAGCTCGTCCGCCGAAATCCCCTTCAGCGCATAGCCTCGCGCTCCGGCCTTCAGCGCGGCGAGCAGATCGTCATCCGCCTCCGAGGCTGTCAGGATGACGATGGCGACCGCCGGAAACCGGTGCGAAATCTCGGTCGCGGCCGAAAGTCCGGACCCCGGCATGGAAATATCCAGCAACACGATATCCGGCATGTGGTTCTCGATGGCCGTGACAGCCTCGGCCGCCGTACCGGCTTCGGCAACGACCTCGAAACCGCCATTCTCCTGCAAGGTCAGGACGACCCCGCCGCGAAACAGCGGATGATCGTCGGCGACGACGATATGAACCTTCCTGCTCATGTCAGCGAGTCGCTGGGCAAGGACATCGAAAGACGGGTGCCGCCGGCCGGGCAGACCCGTATATCAAACGCTCCACCGATGCTCTCGACCCGTTCCCGCAGTCCGGACAAGCCGAGCCCGGTCTTCGACGCCTCGCCAAGAACAAAGCCCGGTCCGCGGTCGGTAACGTGGATCGCGATATGCCCGTCGCCGACATCGCAACCGACACCGACATCGGCACCTGGGGCATGGCGGTAAGCGTTCATCAGCCCCTCCTGCACGAAACGGTAGATGCAGATCAGGAAAGGATGCGGGGCAGGCCCCTCCATCGAACTCGCACCTGCGAATTCGCGCTGCACCCTGATTCCGGTTCGCCGCTCGTGCGCGTCGATGGCAAGGTCCAGCGTCTCGGCGACGGACCGCCCGTCCAGTTCCGGCAATGTCAGGCCCCGGCAGAGATCGCGCACGTCGCCGAGCGCCTCGTCGAGCACCGCGCGAAGGCTTTGCGCCTCGGGGTCGTCCGTGGTGACCGAGGCACGGCGCAGCAGCGCGTCGAGTCGGAGCGAGGCGAGCGCCAGCGCCTGGGCGGGCCCGTCGTGCAGCTCGGCACTGACCCGGCGCATATAGCGCTCATTCGTTTCGCTGACGCGGCGCGAGGCGTCCTGCACGCGCGCCCGCAACGCTTCGTTCTGGGCCGAGACACGGGCCAGTTCGCTGAGTTGCAGCTTGAGACGCCGGGTTTGCAATTCGATCGTGCGGCTTCCCGAACGGACGATCCCGAACAGGGCGAGGAATGTCATTCCGGTCACGATCGCGACCACGGCCCAGGCACGGGCATGGGCCGCCCGCAGGTCGGATTCGAGCTCCGTCGCATCCAGATAGAACTCGGCCACCGCGATGATCTCACCGGTCAGGATCGAATGGATGGGGTTGTAGACCTCAAGCAGGGGAACGCCCGTCAAGCGCTCGCGCTCGTTCTCCTCGTCAGCCAATTCGTCGAAGGAGGCGTTCAGGTGCCCTTGCCATGCCTTCTTCAAATCCTCGCTCTGTTCGAACGACTGGCCGATCAGGTCAGCATCGCTGCTGAAGGCAAGCAGCCCGTCTTGCCGCCAGATCTTGACCGACACGACCCGATCCGCAAGCGGCGGGTTTTCCAGCAGGTCCCGCATCCGACGGATCGTCTTGTCGGAAAGATGTTCCGAGATGACAAGCTCCTGCGACATCGGTGCAATGAAGCTCTCCATATAGACCGCACTCGATATCGCGGAATTCCGGACGACGCCGGTCTCAATGCTCCGGCTCACGATGTTGCCGATGACCAGCATCCCGACAAGAGTGACGATGCTTCCCGCCAGAGCGAACCGGTAGTGAAGCGGCAAGGACGCGATGCGAGCATAAAGAGAGGCAAGGCGTGCCATACGCCCTGCAACTGGGTGCTGGTCTTGCGCCTGAACTGCCATTCGCCTTCCTGTACCGGACGCCGTATCAGGCAATCCCTCGCGCGCTAATGCAAGCCCGTTCCGACCTTGGTCCGATCCGGGACCGGCCAAAGGTCGGGACAAGGCTCATCCAAAGTCCGGCGGCGGGCCGCATTGGTCTGCCCCCCCTCCCCAATCGGAGATCCCCGAGGCTAGCTGGACTGAGCCGGGCAATGAAGCCTGCGCAGCATGGAGTAACCAGAATGACAAAGATCCTGAAATCCAGCCTTTTCCTCGCCTCGCTGAGCGCCCTGGCCTTCGCCCCCGTCGCCGGTGTCGCGGCACCCGCCGGGTCTCGTACCGTGTTGACCTTGGGCGCCGGGCCGTCCTTCAACGGCGCGCATGTCGAACTCGCGCGCCAGGGGCGCGGCAAGGACGATGGCGCCGGTCATAACGAAGGCGGCGACCGGGGCGGCAAGGGCCGCGGCCGCGGCAAGGACGACGGACCGGGCCACAACGCCGGCGACGATCGCGGCGGCAAGGGCAAGGGCGGCAAGGGCCGGGGCCGCGACGATGGCGCGAACCACACCTGAGCCCGCCTGTGACATCTGAGCTTTCTTCCACCGCCAGCGCGGTTTCCAAGCGGCGGTGGAAGACCCGTGTCCGTCATGCAGGTCGCGTCACACACGTCGTGAGGGGCGCAGGCCTGCGCCCGACCGACGCGGCCGCCGCCCTTGGTCAGAACCTCTGGCCCACCGACACGTAGAGCAGCCGTTCCCCGCGCTCGTTGGCGGCAAGATCGACGGAATAGTCGACGGGGAACTTGCGGGAAAGGCGGATACGCAGGCCGACGCCGCCGGCGGTCCGCAGAGGGCTGCTCGGCAAGTCCGCGAAATCGTTGGCTACGCTGCCGGCGCCCGCGAAGAGGACGAAACCGAAGCGCCGTGTCAGCCGCCCCCGGTACTCGACCTGAAGCGAGGCAAGCGCATCGCCTATGAACTCCGTCGCGACATATCCCCGGAACGCATCCGCCGCGCCCAGGGCGCAGGCATCCAGAAACGGGGCGCTGCCGCTTGCCGCGCAGAGCGCCGCCTGCCCGGCAAGAATGCCCTGCCCGCCCACCGGCAGGTATTTGCGGGCGGTGACGACGGCCTTTGTGTAGTCCCGCTGCCGCCCGATAAGAAACCGGCCATAGGTCAGCCGGGCGCGGACGAGCGTGCCTTGCCGGGGATAGATGTTGTCGTCGCGCCGGTCATGGTCGAGCCCGAAGGTCAGCCGGGCAAGCCGTATCCGGCTGTCGGGAATGTATTCGGGCGGAAGGACGACACCGCCGGGACGCGAGAAGGAGGTTTCCAGATGGCCGAGCGTCACGCCGAGCCTGGTTTCGGGAGAAATCGCGCGCCCGAGCTCGAACGAGTATCCCCGCACCGACTGCTTGACCGTGAAGGCGCGCTTCTTCGAATAGAGATCATAGGTGAGATCGGCGTTCACATGGATGAACTTGGTGGACCAGGTGCCCCTGGCAAAGCTCAGGTTGCCGCCCACCGCGTAGCCGCGGCTGCCATTGCTGGTCTTGAACGCCCCGCCCCCGATCCACGAGGAATCGGACCGGTCGTCGAACTGGAACATATAGGCGCCGCCAAGCGCGAGGCCGCTGCCCAGCAACGGGCTTTCGAACGGAATGGGCGCCACGATCACCGAGCCGGCGGCAAAACCGACCTCGCCGACCGTTTCCGGCGCCACGATCTCTGCCGGTTCCTCGAACGAGGTGGTCTGCGCCCGCGCATTGCCGGACAGGGAGACGAGCAGCAGGGCGGCAAGACAGCCCGCCAGCGCGGCGCCCTTGCCCGCCGCCCTCGCTGCCGCACGCGGCCGGCCGGGGTCGCGATCTGGCCGCATGCCCATCGGCCGCGTCAGTTCAGGGCCAGCTTCACGCCGAGTATCAGGCCATCCTGCTCCACGTCATAGACGAAGGAGCCATTGGTGCGGTCCACCATGAGATAGCGGTAGCCGCCCACCAGAGTGGACCTGTCCGAGAGGCGGTAGCCGAGGCCCACCATCACATCCGCGGCGAAATCCGAACCGCCCGCCCCGGCCAGCGCCCAGCCGGTCAGATATGTCCGCTCTCCCAGATCGTGGCGCCCGCGCAGACCGATCATGCCGTCGAGCCAGCTGTCGGAGCCCGACACCAGCACCCCCGGCAGAATGCCGGGCAGAAACAGGAGGTCGGAATCCACATCCCAGTAGCGCAGGGCACCGACCACGCGCATGTCGTAGTTCGGCGCCTGAGCCACGGACCATTCCGCCCCGATCGTGGCGATAAGCTGCTTGGCGTCGAACTTGACCCCACCGAAAGCCGGGCCCGGAGTTGGCGCCGTGGCGCCAAGATCGACATATTGCAGATCGCCGATGATGCCGAACCGGCCGCGCGTCGCGGTAAAGGAGAGCATGGCGCCCATGTCGAGATTTTCGAGCACGTCGCCGAAATCGGCGTCGATATTCGCAGGCGGCAGGCCCGGAAAGGTGGCGACGGTTCCGCTAACGGATGATCCCCAGAGGTAGGGCACGATCTCGATGCGCCAGTCGGAGTCCTGCGCGCGGGCGGGCCCCGGCCCGGCGACGAGCGCGGTCATCAGGGCGCCGAGAATCAGTGCCACGGCGCGGGCAGGGTGGAGAGCGGTGATTTTCATTGTCATTCCTTGAAGTGCTGAAGCTTGGGCTCGCCCGCCGGGCGGATCACAGGTCGGCGCGCTCGATCGTCCAGTCGACCGTCGGGATGTCCGGCATCTCGCGGCCATCATCGACCCCGATCTCGGCCTTGATGATCGCCTCGAGCTTGTCGCTCATCCGCTGGATCAGCTCGGCATTGCCTTCCCGGTCGCGGGCCAGGTTGTTCAACTCGCCAGGGTCCTGCTGCAGATCGAAGAGCTCGACATCGTTGCGCGCGAAAAGCTCGTCCAGCGACTGTGGGCTGTGGCGCTCAACCGGCGCGAAATAGCGCGAGAACTTGTAGCGCCCGTCGAACACGGTGCGCAGCGAGCCGCGCTTCTTCATGTCGGGCAGATACCCCTCGCGCACC
>JAUIBJ010000712.1 GCA_030428025.1 Alphaproteobacteria bacterium | reverse complement strand
TCGCGCTCGTCATTGCCGCCGCCATAGCCCGCGCCACGATGGCGGCCCACGGCGTCGATCTCGTCGATGAAGACGATGCAGGGCGCGTTCTTCTTGGCCTGTTCGAACATGTCGCGCACGCGGGACGCGCCGACACCCACGAACATTTCAACGAAGTCCGAGCCGGAAATGGTGAAGAAGGGCACGCCCGCCTCGCCGGCGATGGCGCGGGCCAAGAGCGTCTTGCCGGTGCCCGGCGGGCCCACCAGCAGCGCGCCCTTGGGAATCTTGCCGCCCAGGCGCGAAAATTTCTGCGGGTTGCGAAGAAACTCGACAATCTCCTCAAGCTCTTCCTTCGCCTCGTCGATACCGGCAACATCGTCGAAGGTCACGCGGCCATGCTTTTCGGTCAGCATCTTGGCCTTGGACTTGCCAAAGCCCATCGCCCCGCCGCCACGGCCGCCCTGCATCCGGTTCATGAAATAGATCCACACGCCGATCAGCAGAACGAAGGGCAGAAGAGAGATCAGGAAGGTCTGGAAGCCGGATTGCTGCTGGGGCTCGGCGGTGACCGGAATGCCCTTTTCGATCAGCATGTTGGTGAGTTCGGCATCGTCGGGCTTGATGGTCACATAATCCTGACCGTCCGAGCCGCGAAAGCGCACCGTCTCGCCATCCAGCGTGACTTGGCTCACCGTATCATCCTGGACCGCAGCGACGAACTCCGAATAGCGGATCTGTTTGCTTTGCAGGGTGCTGCCCGAGCCGCTGAACAGATTGAACAGCGCCAGTATCAGCAGAAAGAGCACCAGCCAGAAGGCTATGTTTCTCGCGTTACCCAAGGACAGTCTCCTCACCAGAAAGGGTCGCCTTGCTCTAGCACAAGGCGTACCTCTCTTAAATAGCCATGATCCTTGCCGGTTCAATGCGATAATAATGCGGCAAAGTCATGGTGATCCCGGGCGACAAGCTCGGCCTGCCATCCGTTTTCCATTCCTGCAAGCGGTGCCGCGACAAGAGTTTTTTCGCGCCAGACCGCTGGAGAGACGCGCAGCGAGGCCGCCGGGCGGGCGATTTTCCGCCTGCCGGGGCACAGCTTCAGCCCCGCCTCGCCCAAGGCTGCCACGGTGGTGCCATCCATATCGGGCCCGGTCAGGTGCCAGCGCCCGTCCCAGACCGCACCTGCCGGCACGCGATGCTCCGAAATGGCCCGTTCCTCGCGGATCAACCGCAGCGTGTCTGGCCGGGCCAAGATGCGGCAGCCATGCAGCGTCAGACCCCGCCCCGCCTCGAGGCTACCCAACACACGGGCCATCGCCGTGCCGCGCGGCGGATAGTCGGCCCCGCCGATCCACATCAGCGCTTCCTGCAGCAGGCGTCGGGCGATCTCGGGGGGCTGGGCGGCAAGCTCCGCACGGTCAAAAACCACATCGCCGCCGTCAAGACGGGCAATTTCTCGCGCAGCATGGGCCACATAGACATAAAGGGTGTCGCGCACGTCAGCGAGGTTGCGGGCCACCGTGGCAAGCGCCGTCGCCTCGATGCCGAGGGGGGCGAGCGCCTTCAGCGCCTGACGCGCGCGCACGCGGTCATAAGCGTGATCGGCATTGGACGGGTCTTCCACCCAGGACAGGCCGCGCTGCCGCAACACCTCGCGCAACTCCTCGCGCCTCAGCCCCAGCACCGGGCGGGTGAACCTCACGCCGCCCTGGTGCCAGTGGGGCGCCATCGCCGCCAGCCCGTCCACCCCGGCGGCCCGCCCGAGCCGCATCAGGAAGGTTTCGGCCTGATCGTCCAGCGTGTGTGCGACCGTGATGCAGGCGATGCCTTGCGCCGCCGCCCACTCGGCCATCAGCCGGTATCGCGCGCGGCGGGCCTGATCGGGCAGGTTGCCCGTCCCGTCCCATCCGGTCCAGTCGAGCGTGTCATGCGGAATGCCCCAGTCGCGGCAGAGGCGCGCGACCTGCCCCGCCTCTTCGGCGGCCTCGGAGCGCAGCTTGTGATCGACCGTGACCGCCCGAAGCTCGGGGCCGCCGCCCGCCGCGCGCCAATCGGAGAGCAGCGCCAGCAGCCCCAGCGAATCGCTGCCGCCGGAAACGGCGACGCCAAGCGGATCCGAAGGCGCGGGCCCGAGTGCCGCGACGACCCGCTCGCGCAGGCGCGCGGCAAGATCGGTCACTGGCAGCCCAGGCGCTGCATCTCGCTGCGCGCATCCTGCGCGGACTGGGCCTCGGGAAAGCGGAAGGCGACCTCGGACAGGGTCACGCAGGCCTCGTCGGTCTGGCCAAGCTGACCCAGGGCCCGGCCCAGCCGAAAGAGCGCCTCGGGCGCTCTCGGCCCGTTGGGATCGGCGCTGAACGTGTCGAGATAGGCGCGCGCGGCCTTGCTCACTTCACCCGACCGCTCCAGCGCCTCGCCGCGCAGAAGCCCCGCCGCTCCGGCCA
>JAUIBJ010000711.1 GCA_030428025.1 Alphaproteobacteria bacterium | reverse complement strand
CGATGGGCCGTTCGACGCGGTTGTAGCCGATCCGGGCAAAAAGCGGGTCGAGAAAGACCATCACCCGCTCGACGACCTTGTAGACCGTTTCGAAGAACCGGGCGTGGCGGATGGCGAACAGTCGGGCGCGATACATTACGGGCTCCTGTGGCCGGGGCTACGCCTTCAAGGTAGCGCGGCGGCGGGCAGTTGGCGAGCGGCACGGCCCCAGACGGTGCGGAACGACCGAAGCGCTGCCGGTCGGGGTGCCCGTCGCCCCGCTGGCGCGCCCGAGCATTGCAGGCCCTTGCCAGATGGAAATGATAGCGATCACATATCAAAAATCCTGCTGAATGTGGAGTTGGTGGCGGTCACCGGCCCCGGCCGGGACGCTCCCGCATCTGTTGAAATACGACAGCGCACACGGGCGCCGTCCGGACGGTTGTCTTCGGCGTCAATCACCGGGATCTGATGGATTCGGACGTGATAGTCTCAAACGCCTCCTGCACCACCAATTGCCTTGCGCCCGTGACGATGATCCTCGACCGTGAACTAGGAATCCGGACCGGCTACATGACGACTGCCCACGCCTTTACCGGCGATCAGCCCAGCCACGATACCAGCCCCGGTGACCTATACTGCGCCCGGGCGGCCTCGGTTTCGATAGTACCCACCTCGACCGGGGCGGCGCGCGCCATCTCGGTGGTTCTGCCGCAGTTCAAGGGCCGGCTGGGAGGGTCGGCCGTGCGCGTGCCCACGTCGAACGTGTCGGTGGTGGATCTCGTCGAGGAAATCAATGCCTCGCTCAGCTCTGCGGCCGAGGGCGAGCTGGCCGGAATTCTTGCCTATGAGGCGCCGCCGCTCGTTTCGGCGGATTTCAACCACGATCCGCATTTCTCCTGCGTCCCCGTGGCGCAAACCACGGTGACGGAGGATGGGCTGGTGCACGTCGTCAGGTGGTATGATCAAGAATGGGTCTTCGCCAACCGGATGATCGGTACCGGCCGCCGGATGGGAGATTTGCTGCGCCGGTCTAGGCCTCTGAAAATGGCAAGTTGAAGCAGCGCCCGCCCGTGTGGCGGGCGCGCGGTGCGCCCCGGTCGGTCCGCTTGTTCAAAGCGTCCTGCACAGCCGGAAGGAATCCAGCACCGCCGTATGGATGTTTCGGCTCGACACCGCGTCGCCGACGCGGTGAAGCTCGTAAGCTCTGGTTCCGATGGCACCGTCCGTCTGCGGCTCTCCGGCGAGCAGTCTGTCGATATCCGTCACCCCGTCATTGACCGACCCTTCGCGCAGGGCGCGAAACACCTCGTCCGCCGGCAGGGTTCCGTGTTCCACCACCAGCTGATCGCAATCCTGCGTCATGCTGTGGCCCGTCACCTCGTTTCTGAACTCGGCCCGCAGGAGGTTGTCCTCGCGCCGTACCCCGGCGAGGCGCCAGTCGAAATGGGTGGGCACCTCCTGCGCATAGAGCTGCCGTTTCCAGCTGACGCGCTCGGCATAGGCCAGTTCGGGCGTGAGCGATCCGTCGAGGCTCACGAAGGTTACCGCCTTGCCCATTCCTGCGCAAAAATCGGCGGCATGGGCTGCCGGGTGCCGCCCGGTGCCGTCATAGACTACCACCGTGTCGCCCGGAGGCACGGCACCGGACAGCAGATCCCATGTGCTGGTGCACAGCTCGGCGCCGTCGATCCAGTCGAGATCGGGCATTCCGCCGGTGGCGACGATCACGCAGTCCGGCGAGAGGGCCAGTACGTCCGGGGGTTCCGCGAACCGGTTGAGATGAACCTCGACGTCCAGCCGTTCGAGCTCCTGCACGCGCCAGTCCACCACGCCGATCAGATCGCCGCGCCAGCTTGCCCGGCTGCCCAGCAGGACCTGCCCGCCAAGCCGCGGCGCCGCCTCCAGCAGCACCACGCGATGACCGCGCAGGGCACTGACCCTTGCCGCCTCCAGCCCCGCGGGGCCGCCACCAACCACAACGACCTTGCGGCCGGGCGCGGCCGAGGGCACCACGGCATGCGGCAGCGCCGCTTCCCGCCCGGTCGAGGCGTTGTGGATGCAAGCCGGGCGATAGGCGGTCATGCAATGGGTGGCTCCCACGCATGGGCGGATGCGCTCTTCCTCGCCGGCCTCGATCTTTTTCACGATATGCGGATCGGCGATATGCGACCGGGTCATCGCCACCATGTCCAAAAGCCCCTCCTGCACCGCGTAGCGGGCGGTGGAGATGTCGGAAATCCGCGCCGCGTGGAAGACGGGCAGGGTGACCTCGCGCTTGAAGGCCCCCACGGGCTTCAGCCAGGGCGCCAGCGGCGAGGCCATACCTGGCATGTTTTCCTGCGCCAGAGCGCGTTCGGTATCCATGCTGCCGAAATTGAGATTCAGAAAGTCGATCAGACCGGAGGACTGGAAGACGCGGGCGATCTCGACATTGTCATCGAAGGAGAGACCGC
>JAUIBJ010000710.1 GCA_030428025.1 Alphaproteobacteria bacterium | reverse complement strand
ACGAGATGCATGAACAGCTTGCTCACCGACTGAATGGAATGCGGCCGGTCCGCCGGGAAGTCGCTTGCGTGCCGGGCCAGCACCACCCGGTCGGCCTTCGCACAGACCAGCGCGGAAAACTCGGGCCGGTCCGTCAGCACCTTTACCTCGGGCAGGCCCGCCAGCCCCGGGTCTTCGGCCACATGCAGTTCCAGCACCCCGCGCGCCTGCATCGAGAAGGCGCGGCGGAACAGGCGGTGGGCATTGTGAAACCCGTGCCGGCGATGGGCGGGCTGGTTCCAGCGTTGCTTGTTGCCTTCGCCCACCGTCAGGTCGGGGTTGGGAAGGAAGCGCGGCGGCCCGGTCATGCCGGGTCCGTCTGCATCAGCACGTCGATAGCCAGCACGCCCTTCTCGTAGACGAAAAGCGGGTTGATCTCGATCTCGGCGATCTCGCCCGCATGGGCGATGGCGTAGTCCGCAAGCCCTGACAGGGCTGCCACAAGCGCGCCCCGGTCGGCGGCCGGCTTGCCTCGATAGCCGTTCAGCAGCGCCGAGACGCGCAGTCCGTCGAGCGCGGCGGAAATCTCCTCCGGTCCCGCCGGCAGCAACAGCGAGACGGTGTCGCCCAGCAGTTCCACCAGGATGCCGCCGCTGCCCAGAGTCATGGCGAGGCCGAATTGCGGGTCGCGGCGGATGGCCACCACCAGTTCGGCCAGGGGCGGGGCCGCCATCGTTTCGATCAGGAAGCTGTCGGTCACCGCCTGTTCGGAATAGCGCGCCACGCTTTCGCGCATCGCCTCTGTCGCGCGGGCCAGCGCCTCGGGCGTCTCCAGCCCCAGCGCCACCGCGCCCGCGTCGGTCTTGTGCGACAGCGCCGGGCCCATCATCTTCAGCACCACGGGATAGCCGATCTCGGCGGCGGTCTCGACGATCCGGTCGCCATCCACGAGGCGCCCGGTCGGCACCGGCAACCCGGCATCGGCGAGCCGCTCCTTGCCCCTGGCCTCGTTCCGAAGCCGGGGCGCGGCCACCGGCCGGCCGGGCAGCAGGGGTTCGGGCCGGGCCGCGAGGATGCGCCGCCGCGCCACCTGCCACCCGGCGGCATCGCGGATCGCGTTGAGGCATTCGTGAATGCCCTGCATCGGCGCCACCCCGCGCGAAACGAAAGCCTCGCGGATATGTGCGCCCATGTTCTCGGGGATGGTGGCGCAGATCGCGGCAGGCAGGCCCGCGGCGGTGGCCGCCTCGGCAAAGGCCAGCCCGTCACCCAGGTAAAGCTGTTCGGTCTCGTCGAGCCCGGGGGCGGGATAATCCTGCACCAGCAACGTCGCCTGCGCCGGCACCCGCGCCATCGCCTCGGCAAAGACCGGGCGGGTCTTCTCGGGCTGGCCCCAGATCGGCGTGGTGTAGTCGAGCGGGTTGGAAACGGTGGCGATGGGCGGCAGCAACTCGGCAAGTGCTGCCCGCGCCGCCGTGTCCGGGGCCGGGTAATCCAGTCCGATGCTCTCGCCATGATCGGCCAGCATCGTCGCCCCGCCCCCCGAACAGGTGAAGCCCAGCACCTCGCGCCCCACCGGCGCGCCGGAAATGCAGAGGAATTTCAGCGTCTCGATCAATTGCGACGGGTTGGAGACGCTGACCACCCCGGTCCGCGCGAAAAGCGCCTCGTAAAGCGCGCCGGAGCCCGCGAGCGAGCCGGTATGGCTGAGCGTCAGGGTCTCGCCGATGGCCGATTTGCCGGTCTTAAGCGCCACCACCGGTGTGCCCGCGCGAAGCGCCTTCAGTGCCGCGCGTTCGAAGGCGGGGATGTCCGACAGCCCCTCGATATGCAGCCCGATGGCGCGCACCTCGGGGCGCTCGCACAAAAGGTCGATGAACTCCGTCAGGCCCAGATCGGCCTGGTTCCCGGCCGAGGCCATATAGGCCATGGGCAGCGAGCGCTGGCTCATGGTGATGTCGGAGGAGAACATGCCCGACTGGGTGATGATCGCCGCGCCGTAACCGGGGCAATTGCCGCCATGGGCGAAGGGCCAGAGCGCGGATTTGCCCACGTAGTTGATGAGGCCGTAACAATTCGGCCCGATCAGCACCATGTCGCCGAGCGCCGCCTTCAGCTCGGCCTCCAGCCGGCGGCCTTCGTCATGCGCCTCGCCGAAGCCGGCCGAATAGCACACGATCCCGCCCGCACCCATGGCCGCCAGTTCCGCCACTGCGCCCGGCACGGCGGGGGCGGGGATGGCCAGAAACACCGCGTCCGGGGCCTCTGGCAGATCGGCGATGGCGGGCACGGTCGCCAGCCCCGCCAGCGTCGGCCGTTTGGGATTGACCACCCACATCTGCCCGTCAAAGCCCGCGCGCCGCGCCTCGCCGATGGCCACGGCGGCATCCGCCCCGCCCACGAAGGCGATGTGCCGCGGGTTGAGCAGGCGCTCGAAATTCTGGCGCTTGGCGGGGG
>JAUIBJ010000709.1 GCA_030428025.1 Alphaproteobacteria bacterium | reverse complement strand
AGATCTTCTGCGTCGCAAGCGCGGTGAGCGGCGTCTTCTCGGACGGCTTCCAGATCACCGGATCGCCGCAGACCAGCGCGAGGGCCGCGTTCCATGACCAGGGCGCGACGGGAAAGTTGAACGCGGTGATCACCCCGCAGGGCCCCATCGGATGCCATGTCTCCGTCATCCGGTGGCCGGGCCGCTCCGAGGCGATGGTGAGCCCGTAAAGCTGACGCGAGAGGCCCACGGCGAAGTCGCAGATGTCGATCATTTCCTGCACCTCTCCGAGCCCCTCGGAAATGATCTTGCCCGCTTCCAGCGTGACGATGGCGCCAAGCTCGGCCTTGGCGTGGCGCAACTCCTCTCCCAGCAGGCGGACAAGCTCGCCCCGGCGCGGGGCCGGCACCTGCCGCCACGCCTTGAAGGCCGCCTGCGCCCGGTCGATCACCTCGGGCATCCGGTCGGGCGGGGTTTCATGCAACCGCGCAACCTCGGCCCCGTCGATGGGCGAGCGCACGCAGAGTGTGCCGCCGGTCAGTTCGGTTTCGGTCAGGCCCGCCGCTTTCAGTGCGTCGCTGTGATTCATTCTCGATCTCCTTTCGTGACCCACGCGCGCTGCCGGTCATCGCCCATGGCGGCCAGGAGCGGCGCGGCGTTCTGGTGTTCAGTGAAGTCCTGCTTGCTGCCCATGCCGCGCCAATCGGCCAGCACCAGCGATTGCGCGACAGCGCCGCCCAGCGTGGTGCCGGGGCCGGCGAGTATGAAGAGGTCGGGCGCGAATTCCCGCGCCGCGACGGTGATGGCCCGGGTGAAGTCGTAGGTCTCGGTCACCTGCGCCCCGAGCGTGTAGTCCCAGAGCGCATGGGTGTCGGTGGCGCCGGGCCACCAGATGGCACCGCGCCCGTCGATCATCGGCAGGCGCGGCTGGCCGAAAAGCTCGGGAGCAAGCGCGGCGCGGCCCCGTTCCGCAACCGGGCTTTGCAGCGCGGTATGGAAGGCCGCGTGGTTCGCCAGCCGTATTGGAAAGCGGTCGTCCAGCTTCGGCACCGCCGCCTCGAAGGCTTTCAGCCCCGCATCGTTGCCCGCCAGTACCAGCATCCCGCCCAGGTCGATGGACAGCGCGAGCCTGTGGTCGGCTCGGGCATCGATCTCGGCCACGCTTTCCAGCAGTTCGGCCTTGCGCGCCGGGTCCGGCCGCCAGTCCGGCCCGAGGAAGGGATAGACGATCTGCCCGCCAATCGACGCCTCGTGCATCAACCGGCCCATCGTGTTGGCGATCCCGAAGCCGCCCTCGGGGCTGACCGCTCCGGCGCAGGCCAGCGCCGTGTACCAGCCCATGGAATTGCCGGTCACCGCCACGACCTGCACCGCTTCTCCATCGATGGAAAGGAAATCGCCGAGGCTCGCGGCATAGATCAAGGCCGAGGCGTTGTCGCCCCGGGTGAATTGGGCGGGCGAGAACCGCGCGGCGCCGTCGAGCTCGCTGAGCGTCTTCTGCCCCGCCGCCTCGCGCAGCGCGTCGAACCGCGCAAGCAGCCCCGCGTCGGGGAAGTGGCGGGAAAGATAGCCCAGTTCGGGTTTGTTGTAGCTGCCCCGCCCGGGACAGATGACCACTGCCCGTTTCATGCCTTGCCCCTTACCAGTTGCGTGGCCGCCGCCACGATGCCGTCGGCCGAAGGCATGGTCGCCGCATAGGCCGGGCCCGTGGCGATGAAGCTGTCTTCCGCCGTCAGTCGCGCATGCGGAAGGTCCGTCCGTTCGGAGACGAGCGCCATCAGCGCCTCGGCCACCCCGCCCGAGCGGCGTGTCTCGTCGACGATGAGCACGCGTTTTGCCCCCTTCACCGCATCGAGCAGCGCCTCCTCCGGCAGGGGCGACAGCCAGCGCAGGTCGATCACGCGGGGGGCGATGCCATCCGCTTCCAGCCGTTTCGCCGCCTGCCGCGACAGGTAATGCCCGTTGCCGAAACTGACGATGGCGATGTCCTCGCCCGCGCCATGCACCCCGACAGAGCCCAGAGGCAACGCCTCGCCACGTACGGGGTAGGGGCACATCCAGCCACCATCGCCGGCCTCGTGCAAGTCGCGCATCGGATAAAGAGCGATGGGTTCGAGGAAGGCCACCACGCGCTGTTCCGCGCGCGCCAGCCGCACGCATTCCCGCAGCATCCGCACCGCATCTGCCCCGTTCGACGGACAGGCCAGGATCAACCCCGGAATGTCGCGCAGGACGGCGACCGAGTTGTCGTTGTGGAAATGCCCGCCAAAGCCCTTCTGATAGCCCAGCCCCGCGATGCGGACCACCATCGGGTTGGTGAACTGACCGTTCGAGAAGAAGGGCAGGGTGGCCGCCTCGCCGCGGATCTGGTCCTCGGCATTGTGCAGATAGGCGAGAAACTGGATCTCGGGGATGGGCAGAAAGCCGTTCTGCGCCATGCCGATGGCAAGCCCGAGGATG
>JAUIBJ010000038.1 GCA_030428025.1 Alphaproteobacteria bacterium | reverse complement strand
GCTTGAAAAGGGCGGGGTGACCTTCGTTCTAAATTGCGACGTGGGCAAGGACATCTCGTTCGACGAGATCCGCGACAAGCACGATGCCGTTCTGATCGCCACCGGCGTCTACAAGAGCCGCGACCTGCCCGGGCCCGGTGTGGGCGCGGGCGGGATCGTGCGCGCAATCGACT
Source organism: Alphaproteobacteria bacterium (assembly GCA_030428025.1). GTDB lineage: Bacteria > Pseudomonadota > Alphaproteobacteria > Rhodobacterales > Rhodobacteraceae > Roseovarius. The sequence continues at coordinate 12,247 of JAUIBJ010000038.1, read as the reverse complement.
ATCTGACCGCCTCCAATCGCAAGAGCTTTGGCGACGCGGTGCCGGAATTCGACAGTGGCGAACTGGATGCAGAAGGCAAGCGGGTCATCGTGATCGGCGGTGGCGACACGGCGATGGATTGCGTGCGTACGGCGGTGCGACAGGGGGCAATGTCGGTCAAATGCCTCTATCGCCGCGACCGTCAGAACATGCCCGGCAGTCAGCGCGAGGTGGCCAATGCCGAGGAGGAGGGCGTGGTCTTCGAGTGGCTGAGCGCACCTAAAGGGTTCATCGGCGACCCGGTGACCAAAGTGAAGGTGCAGAAGATGCGCCTCGGCGCCCCCGACGCGACCGGCCGGCAGACCCCGGAAGAAATCGAAGGGGCGGACTACGACGAGCCCGCCGATCTGGTGATCAAGGCGCTGGGCTTCGAGCCCGAGGACCTGCCCGCGCTCTGGCGACAGGACCAGCTGACCGTGACCCGCTGGGGTACAATCAAGGCCGAATTCACCACAGGCCGCACGGCGATGGAAGGCGTCTTTGCCATCGGTGACATTGTACGCGGGGCGAGCCTTGTCGTGTGGGCGATCCGTGATGGGCGCGACACGGCGGAGGCGATTCTGGAGTATCTCGACGGCGGCCAGCAGGCCATCGCCGCGGAGTGAAAGGCGACGTCGGTGTAACGTCGGTATTTTGTCGGTATTGCGTCGGTGCGGGTGACGGCACCGGAAATCTGATAGGGCAGATGCCCTGACCCACCGGATGAAGGAAGGCAGGATGGCGAGCAGAACGGGACGGTGCATGTGTGGACGGGTGACTTTCACGCTCGCTCAGGCGCCGGCGCGTTTTGGCGCCTGCCATTGCGAGATGTGCCGCCGGTGGACGGGCTCGGCCCTTTTGGGGATGACCGTGCCGCGCAGCGAGATCGAGTGGACCGGATCGGAGCATATCGAGATGTTTCAGAGTTCGGACTGGGCGGAACGGGCGTGGTGCGGAAAATGCGGCTCGGCGCTCTACTATCATGTCACGGCCGAAGGGCCGATGTCGGCCAGCGTGGAGCTTCCGATCGGATTGCTGGACGACGCATCGGGGCTGAGCTTCGGCAACGAGATTTACATTGACCACAAGCCGGACAGCTTTGGCTATGCCGGTGACCGGACCCGTCTGACGCGCAAGGATGCGCTTGCGAAGTTCGGCATCGTAGAGGGAGACTTGCAATGACCAAACTCGACTCTAACTGGGCCCGGAACGAAGAAGCCAAGCGCAAGTGGCTGGCCGAGAACGGCATGTATTCCGAGGAGGAGGAGCATTCCTCCTGCGGGGTTGGGCTGGTCGTGTCGGTGGACGGAGAGCCGAGCCGGAAGGTCGTCGATGCCGGAATCGATGCGCTCAAGGCGATCTGGCACCGGGGCGCGGTGGATGCCGATGGCAAGACCGGCGATGGCGCCGGCATCCATATCCAGATTCCCGTGCCCTTCTTCTATGATCAGGTGCGCCGCACCGGCCACGAGCCGCGGCAGGATCAGCTTTTGGCGGTGGGGCAGGTGTTCCTGCCGCGCACCGATTTCAACGCGCAGGAGACTTGCCGGACCATCGTGGAAACCGAAGTCATCCGCATGGGCCATTACATCTATGGGTGGCGGCATGTGCCGGTGGATGTGAGCGTTCTGGGCGAGAAGGCCAACGCCACGCGTCCCGAGATCGAACAGATCCTGATTTCCAACGCCAAGGGGATCGACGAGGAAGATTTCGAGCGCGAACTTTACGTGATCCGCCGCCGGATAGAGAAGGCAGTGGCCGCGGCCGGCGTGCATGGGCTTTACATTGCGAGCCTCAGCTGCCGCAGCATCATCTACAAGGGCATGATGCTGGCCGAGCAGGTGGCGGAATTCTATCCCGACCTGCAGGACGAGCGCTTCGTCTCTGCCTTCGCGATCTATCACCAGCGCTATTCCACCAACACCTTCCCGCAGTGGTGGCTGGCCCAGCCCTTCCGCATGCTGGCCCATAACGGCGAGATCAATACGCTGAAGGGGAACATCAACTGGATGAAGAGCCATGAGATCCGCATGGCGAGCGCCTCCTTCGGGGATCATGCCGAGGATATCAAGCCGATCATCGCCGGCGGTTCGTCGGATTCGGCAGCGTTGGACTCTGTTTTCGAGGTTCTGGTGCGGGCCGGACGCAGCGCGCCGATGGCCAAGACGATGCTGGTGCCCGAAAGCTGGTCGAAACAGGCCGAGGAACTGCCCGAGGCCTGGCGCGACATGTATTCCTACTGCAACTCGGTCATGGAGCCGTGGGACGGCCCCGCCGCGCTGGCCATGACCGATGGCCGCTGGGTCTGCGCGGGTATGGACCGGAACGGATTGCGACCGATGCGCTATGTGGTGACCGGCGATGGTCTGGTGATCTGCGGGTCGGAGGCCGGAATGGTGCCCATCGACGAGGCCACGGTTCGCGAGAAGGGCGCGCTGGGCCCGGGCCAGATGCTGGCCGTGGACATGAAGAAGGGCGAACTGTACCACGACACCGAGATCAAGGACAAACTGGCGCGCGCGCTGCCCTTCGGCGAATGGGTGGGCAAGATCAACGATCTGGACGAGCGGCTGGCCGGGATCACCGAGAAGCCGCTTTTCACCGGCAGCGATCTGCGCCGCCGCCAGATCGCGGCGGGCTACAGCATCGAGGAACTGGAAAGCATCCTCGCGCCCATGGCAGAGGACGGCAAGGAAAGCGTGGCCAGCATGGGCGATGACACGCCCAGTGCGGTTCTGTCGAAGAAATACCGCCCGCTGAGCCATTTCTTCCGGCAGAATTTCAGCCAGGTGACCAACCCGCCCATCGACTCGTTGCGCGAATACCGGGTGATGAGCCTGAAAACCCGGTTCGGCAACCTCAAGAACGTGCTGGACGAGAGCAGCGCCCAGACCGAGATCGTGGTGCTGGAGAGCCCCTTCCTGGGAAATGCGCAGTGGGACGCGCTGATGCACGAATTCGACAGCGACGTGACCGAGATCGACTGTACCTTCGGTCTGGGCAAGAACGCGCTGCGCGACGGGCTGAGCCGGATCCGGGCCGAGGCCGAGGATGCGGTGCGCTCGGGCGCGGGACATATCGTTCTGACCGACACGGGCGTGAGCGAGGAGCGGATCGGCATGCCGATGATCCTCGCCACCTCGGCCGTGCACAGCCACCTGACGCGCAAGGGGCTCCGAACCTTCTGCAGCCTCAATGTGCGGTCTGCCGAATGCATCGACCCGCATTATTTCGCCGTGCTGATTGGGGCGGGCGCGACGGTGGTCAACGCCTATCTGGCCGAGGACAGTCTTGCCGACCGGATCGAGCGGGGGCTGCTGGAGGGTGGGCTGACCGAGAATGTCGCGCGTTACCGCGAGGCGATCGACCAGGGCCTGCTGAAGATCATGTCGAAGATGGGAATCTCGGTGGTCTCCTCCTATCGAGGGGGGCTGAATTTCGAGGCGGTGGGGTTGTCGCGTGCCATGTGCGCGGAATTCTTCCCCGGGCTGACCAGTCGGATTTCAGGTATCGGCGTGAGCGGCATCCAGACCAAGCTGGAGGAAGTGCACGCCCAGGCCTTCCGTGGCGGGCGCGACATCCTGCCCATCGGTGGATTCTACAAGGCGCGGAAATCGGGCGAGACCCATGCCTGGGGCGCGCAGACGATGCACATGATGCAGATGGCTTGCAACAAGGCCAGCTTCGAACTTTGGAAGCGCTACAGCCAGGCGATGCAGGCCAACCCGCCCATCCATCTGCGCGACCTGATGGCGATCAAGCCGCTGGGCACGCCCGTGCCTCTGGAAGAGGTGGAAAGCGTCACTGCCATCCGCAAGCGGTTCGTCACGCCGGGGATGAGCCTTGGCGCGCTTTCTCCGGAAGCGCACAAGACGCTGAACGTGGCGATGAACCGCATCGGCGCGCGCTCGGATTCCGGCGAGGGCGGCGAGGACCCGGCCCATTTCACGCCCGAGCCCAATGGCGACAATCCCTCGGCCAAGATCAAGCAGGTGGCCTCGGGCCGCTTCGGGGTGACGGCGGAATACCTCAATCAGTGTGAGGAACTGGAGATCAAGGTGGCCCAGGGCGCCAAGCCAGGCGAGGGCGGCCAGTTGCCGGGGATGAAGGTGACCGAACTGATTGCACGGCTGCGGCATTCCACGCCGGGCGTGACGCTGATCAGTCCGCCCCCGCACCACGATATCTATTCCATCGAGGATCTGGCGCAGCTGATCTATGACCTCAAGCAGATCAACCCGACGGTGAAGGTCTGCGTCAAGCTGGTGGCGCAGTCGGGCGTGGGCACCATCGCCGCAGGCGTGGCCAAGGCCAAGGCGGACGTGATCCTGATTTCGGGCCATAACGGCGGCACCGGGGCAAGCCCCGCCACCTCGATCAAATATGCCGGCCTGCCGTGGGAGATGGGCCTGACCGAGGCACATCAGGTGCTGGCGATGAACAAGCTGCGCGACCGCGTGACCCTGCGCACCGACGGGGGCCTTCGTACCGGCCGCGACATCGTGATGGCGGCGATGATGGGTGCCGAGGAGTATGGTATCGGCACCGCCGCACTGATCGCGATGGGCTGTATCATGGTGCGACAGTGTCAGTCGAACACCTGCCCGGTAGGCGTTTGCACGCAGGACGAACGACTGCGCGACAAGTTCACCGGCAATGCCGACAAGGTGGTCAACCTCATTACCTTCTACGCGCAGGAGGTGCGGGAAATCCTTGCCTCCATCGGTGCGAGATCGCTGGATGACGTGATCGGGCGGGCGGATCTGCTGACGCAGGTCAGCCGTGGCTCTGCCAATCTGGACGATCTGGATCTCAACCCGATGCTGATCACTGTCGATGGGGCCAAGAACATCCGTTACGACCGCAACAAGCCCCGCAATGAGGTGCCTGACACGCTGGATGCCGAGATTGTTCGGGACGCGGCGCGCTTTCTCAACGATGGCGAGAAGATGCAGTTGCATTATGCTGTCCAGAACACCGACCGCACGGTGGGAACGCGCATCTCGAGCCATATCGTGCGGAATTTCGGGATGAACAATGCGCTTCAGCCCAATCACCTGACGGTGAAGCTGACCGGCAGCGCGGGGCAGAGCCTTGGCGCCTTCGCTGCCCCGGGCCTCAAGATCGAGGTTTCGGGCGATGCCAACGATTATGTCGGCAAGGGTCTGTCGGGCGGCACCATCGTGGTGCGCCCGGCGCAGATGAGCCCGCTGGTTGCGGCCGAAAACACTATCATCGGCAATACCGTGCTTTACGGTGCGACAGCGGGCTATCTGTTCGCGTCCGGCCGGGCCGGGGAACGCTTTGCCGTTCGCAACTCGGGCGCGCATGTGGTGGTGGAAGGCTGCGGCACGAATGGCTGCGAGTACATGACCGGCGGCGTGGCCGTGATTCTGGGTGAGATCGGCGCGAACTTTGCCGCCGGCATGACCGGAGGCATGGCCTATGTCTACGATCCCGAAGCCCGGTCCTCGAAGCTTATCAACATGGAATCGGTCGTGACCTGCCCGGTCACGCAAAGCCACTGGTTGGCCCAGCTGGAAGAGTTGATCGAGCGCCACGCCGCCGAGACCGGAAGCCGCCGGGCGCAGGATATCCTGCAATACTGGGAGCTGGAGAAATCCCGCTTCGTGCAGGTCTGCCCGAAGGAAATGCTGAACAAGCTGGAGCATCCGCTTGGGATCGAGGAAAAGGCTATTCCGGCGGAATAGAGCCTGAAACTACCCGCAAGGCGCCGTGCGCGGGGCCTTGCGGATCACAGCTTGAAATTCTCGGTATGGCCGAACCCCTTGCGATAATCGAGAAGGGAAATCGCCACCGGGTCGATTCGGACAAACATCAGGTCGGATGTGTCCCCGGGTTCGAAATCGGCGGCCTGCGGGAAGCGTTCCAACAGCAGCCTTGATGCATGGGCGATTTCCTCGGCATCGGTCACCTCGCACGCATGACCAGCCAGCGAAAGCCCAACGATCTCGTCCCAACTGTCATACGGTTTGGTTATGGTGGCCGAGACCTTGTCGCAGGTCCGCAGGTTGGCAGCCTTCTGCGAACGCCGGGAGGTCCCGAAATAAATCGTCATTCCTTCGTTGACGAAGGAGACGACCGTTGACTGCGGAAATCCGTCCGACCGGACTGTCGCGAGGGACAGGTCGTTCACGTCGTCGAGGATTTCATTGATCAGAGTTCGTGCGGCGAGTTTCATGGCAACCTCCTGCAGCCGGGACTCATGTCCTGAACCGCTAAGCCACATTGCCTGCCCGCGCATTGACGCCGGTCAACCGAACGCCTCGGGGTTTTCCGAGCGCCTGACCGGGCTACCTGAAAAGGGTATCACAAGAGGAGGCGCCCGATGTCCGACCTGCTGATCATCGCCTTCGACGACGAGGCCGCGGGGTTCGAGCTCGAAACCCATCTTCGGCCCCTGCGGGCCGACAGCCGCCTGAGGGTCGAGGATTCCGCCATCGTCATTCGCGACAGCCAGGGCCATGTGCGCATCTCCGGGCCGAATGACGGCGAGCCGCGCAACATCCCGCTGGCGCAGGCGGCGGGGGGCACGATCTGGGGGCTGGTGATCGGCGCGGCCTTCGCGGTGCCGGTCGCAGGCGCGGTGACAGGTGCCGCCGCGGGCGCGCTTGTCGGGCACGACCGCGACCCGAAGGTCAGGCCGGGCTATCTGGAGGAGATCGCAGAAACCCTGCGCCCCGGCGGTTCGGCGCTGTGCATGCTGGTGCACGATATGGACCACACGGCCCTCACGGCCGCGCTCGACAGCTTTCCGAAACCGGGCCGGCTGGTCAAATCGCCTTTGTCGCCCGATGACGAGGCGGTGCTGCGGGCACAGGTGGAAACAGGCGCGGCGGACTGAGCCATACGCCCGTTTCTATTTGCTCCAGTCGTGCAGATGCACGTCGCGCCCGGAATGGGCTTCCATGATCTTGCGCGCCAGCGCCTGCCGTTCCTCGCTGGCGGCCCGTACCCACATGAGAATGCCGCCGTGGCGGATCTGGTTGGCGTAATAGTCCTTGTGATGCTGGCCGACGCGCCGCGCCAGAAGCGTGCCGATCACGGCCGAGGGGCTGCCGCCGATGGCGATGGCGGCGATCGAGGCGGCGAGCGTGCTGGCTGGGGTCAGAAGCGCCATCATCGCGATATAGGAGCCCACAAAGAAGAACCCGCCGGCAATGGCGCCTTCCAGCTCGCCAATGGCCTCTTCCGAGACGAAATGCGCGCGGGGCGCGTTCGGGTCGTCCTCAAGCTCCTTCGATTGCCAGAAGGATTTGCCGAGCTTGTCCTTCAGCGTGGCCTCGTCGCCAAGAAGGCTGATGTCGGAATGGTGGAAGCCCACGGATCGCAGGTCGTAAAAGGCGGCCTGCAGGTTTTCGAACGTGTCGAAGACGCCCACGGCTTCGGGTGTCCTGATCACTGTGGTGTGGCCGGTGTCGGTGGTGCTGGTCTGTGTCATCGGGTGCCCCGGTTACGGTTTCTGTAATCGAAAACTAGGCGCCGGGCGCGCAGGCCGCATTAACTCCGATCATTCCGGTAACCGTCGGCCACAGCCCAAGCCGCGGGGTGGATCGCGTAGAAGACCAGGGCGGTGTCGGCCCGGTATCGCAGCGGCGTTCCCTTTGGCAACCAAAGGCTGTCCAATTTCGTGCCACGAAGGAGGCCGCTGGCGGTAACGACCTCGATCGCGCCGTCGAGCACCAGAAGCACCTCGTCATACTGCACGGTCCAGGCGAAATCGGCCCCGGAAAAGCGGGCCAGTCCGGTGCCGAGTTCCGTCCGGTCCTCGGGGCCTGTGATCACGGCCACCGAGGCCTGATCGCCATGCGCGAAACGCGGCGCGAATTCGACTGAACCGAAGCTTATCAGGCGGGGCGCCGGGCTCTGTTCCATGGGCTTGGCCCTCAGATCTCAAGCGCCAGTTTCCGCGCCTCGTAGATCGCCATATGCGCGGTGCGCGGCGCCATCGCGTCACCCAGAACATGCACCGGCATCGGCGCGTCGGTGAGCGCGTCGGCAAGCGTGGTATCCCGGGCGTTGGTGCAGGCCAGAACGAGGCTGTCGAAGTCCCGCTCCTCCCGGTCGCCGGTATAGAGGTTGACGAGCGTGGCGGTGTTGCCCTCCCATTTCTCCAATGAGGTGGCGAGCAGAACCTCCACCCCCATCTGCATGAAGCGGGCGCGGGTGGTATCGCCGGTCAGCGAGACATCGAGCTTGCCCGCCGCCTTTTCCGAGGCGGTGACGACGGTGACCATGTGACGCTGTTGGGCCAGATGCAGCGCAGTACCGGAGGCGGGCCACCAGCCGTCAATATCGTCGAGTAGCAGCACATTGGTGCCGGGGATGACCGAGCCGTCGAGCACGTCGTGGATGGTGCAGACATTGTCCTGATCGGCGCCGGGCAGGCGGTCGAGATGCATCAGCGAGCGCTGGAACCCGTCGCGGTTGGGCCGCGAGCCGCTGGCGAGGATCACCGCATCGGCGCCGCTTTCGCGGATGGTGTCGGCATCGATTTCCTGTCGAAGTTCGATGCGCACCTGATGCTTTTCCAGCTGATGCTGATACCATGTGAGCAACTGGCCGATCTCGCCGCGCTCGGGTTGACCGGCGGCGAGGCGGAACTGGCCGCCCAGTTCGGCCTGTTTCTCTACCAGCCGCACCCGGTGGCCGCGCTCCGCCGCCACCCGGGCGGCCTCCATTCCTGCAGGCCCGCCACCGACCACCAAAACCTCCTTCGGTGCCTTGGCGGGTGCGGGGATGTCGCCGCCCCATTCATGCTCGCGCGAGACGGAGGGATTGACCAGACATGAGGCGTAATAGTCTCTGAATCGCCGCCCGATGCAGAGCTGGTTGCAGGAGATGCAGGGGCGGATATCGGCCCGGTTGCCGGATTGCGCCTTGGCCACCCAATGCGGCTCTGCGATCTGGCCGCGCACGATCGAGACCATGTCGGCATGGCCTTGCGAAAGCACGTCCTCGGCATTCTCCGGCGTCTTGATCCGGCCTTCGGCGGTGACGCGGGCATTCCTGAGCACGGATTTATAGGCCTCGGCGTCCGACTCTCCCAACCGCATGTCGAAATGAAAGCTGGGAACGATCTTGGAGAAGTCGTGCAGATAGGAGCCCACGCCGCAAGATACGTAGTCGGTGAGGCCCTTTTCGTCGAGGATCGACAGAATCTCCTGCTTGTCGGCGAGGGACAGTCCCGCTGGGGTGGGCTCGGCGCCCGAAACGGTCATGCCGATGATGAAATCCTCACCCGCCATCCTGCGGATGCCTTCCAGCACCGCGACGGAAAAGCGCATGCGGTTTTCCAGCGATCCGCCCCACTTGTCCTCGCGGCGGTTGGTGAGCGGCGACCAGAACTGGTCGGTCAGGCAGTTATAGGCGGCATAGACCTCCACCCCGTCGAACCCGGCCTCCTTGTCCCGGCGGGCGGCCTGCACGAACGCCTCGATCATCTCCTCGATCTCGGCCTCGGACATGGCGTGGCTGCCCCAGGGGTCGTGCATCGAGGGAAAGCCGGAAGGAGACCAGTAGGGCTCCCACGAATTATCCTGATCGCCATGGCCGCCCACATGATAGATCTGGTGGATCATCACGGTGCCGTGGCTTTTGCATTCCTCGGTGATGCGGCGGAAGTGCGGGATGACCGCATCGTCTTCGGCCAGGAAATTGCCGCGGGTCAGCACGCCGGTACGGTGCGGCGGTGACGGTTCGACCACGATCATCCCCGCCCCGCCCCGCGCGCGTTCGCGGTAATAGCCGAAATGCCTTTCGCCCGGCAGCCCCTCTTGGGACATGTTGACGGTATGGGGGCCGAAGACGACGCGGTTCTTCAGCACCTTGTGCCGCAGATCGAGGGGAGAGAAGAGCGTGGGGTAGTCGGCAGACATGGGGCACCTTTGGCTATTGGTCTCTGGCCAAGTCTGGCGCAATTGACCGGGCGAAAAAATCTCATAATATTCCGTTTTATGGTGAAAGAAATTCACAGGCTGCCGGGCACGGGCCAGCCCCGGCTGGAAATGCGGCATCTTCTGATGATCCAGGCCATCGCGCGCACCGGCAACCTGACGCGGGCGGCGGAGGCCCTGGCGGTCACACCGTCGGCACTCAGCCACCGGCTGGGCGAAGCCGAACGGCGATTGGGCCGAAAGCTCTGCGACCGCGCGGGGCGTCGGGTGACATTGACCCCGGCGGGCGAGATGATCCTGCGCGCGGCGGATCAGGCGCTGGAACTGATGGCCCAGGCAGAGGCAGACGTGGCGCGGCTGCATGGTGGGGCCCATGAGCGCGCCCTGCGGCTGACGGTGGGGCATTACGGCAGCTATGACTGGTTCGCCGAATTCCTGTGCGGCTGGCAGGCGGCGCATGCGAGCGTGCATGTCTATGTGCGCGCGGACGCGCAGTGCGATCCGGTGGCGGCCTTGCGCGAAGGGCGGGTGGATGTGGCGATCCTGCCCTACCGCCCGCGCGAGCCTGATGTCACGGCGCATCCGCTTTTCGAGGACGAACTGGTCTTCATCTGCCCGCCCGACGATCCGCTGGCGCAGGCGGAGTGGATCGAGGGGGCGGATCTGGAGGGTCGAACCTTTCTCACCTATACCCGCGTGGTGGTGCCCGACCAGGAATTCGAACGATTCATACGCCCCAGCGGCGCACGCACCGATCAATGGCTGGATATGGAAGACCCCGCCGTGATCGCAGCCTTGGTGGCACGGGGTCGGGGGGTGTCGATCCTCTCGCGCTGGGCGATGCAAAATGCCATCGCTTCGGGCCGGATCGCCGCGGTGCCGATCACACGGGAGGGGCTGAAGATCGGCTGGAGCGTGGCGGTCAAACAGGGGGCCGAGGAGGATGCGGCACTCATGGCGCTTGTGGCGGGATTGCAAGCCTCGTTTCAAACTTGGCCGGAGCGATTTTGAGAAATCCGCCAAATGGCGGATACTGCCTTGGGATACATGGGAGAATCATCATGAAAATTCGTGCAATCGTTGCCGGCGCGGCGACCGCTCTCGCTCTGGCTGCAAGCGCGGCCTCGGCCGGGCAATGCGGGTATCAGTATTGCTGGGGCGCCGTCGGGTTCGGGCCGGGCGGGGCGTGGGGCTATGCGCATAGCTATGCCTCGCAGCAGGCCGCCTATAATCGCGTCTATCAGGAATGCGGCGGCAACTGCACGCAGATCAAGACCTTCTACAACACCTGCGGGGCGATCGCGGCGGGGCACAGCAATGGCTGGGGCTGGGGCCATGCGCCGAGCCGGCAGCAGGCCCAGAACATTGCTCTGGGCTATTGCAACCAGTACGATAACGGCTGCACCATCCGGGCCTGGGCCTGCTCGTTCTGATCCGGACGCGGGTCCCCCGCATGACCGCGCCGCCCGGCTCTATTGAAACGCCGCCCCGCACGCGGTAGCGAAGCGGGATGGCGAAGCGCAAGGCAAGGACGGCGAAGAAGAAGGGCGGGAGGCGTTTTCGCCCGGTTCGCTGGCTGCTTATATGGACTTCCCGCCTCGTGGTCGTGCTGGCGCTGGTCGCCACTGCCGTGATCGTCGCACACCGGGTGCTGAACCCGCCCAAGACCATCTATATGCGCCAGGAAGAAGCGCGGCTTGGCCAGATAGACCATGTCTGGGTGCCGATCGCCGGTGTCGCCCCGGTGATGGCGCGCGCCGTGGTGGCGGCAGAAGATGCCAATTTCTGCAATCACTGGGGCTTCGACATGGCCGCGATCCGCTCGGCCATAGAGGAAGGGGCGGGGCGGGGCGCCTCGACCATCTCCCAGCAGGTGGTGAAGAACGTCTATCTCTGGCACGGGCGCAGCTGGGTTCGCAAGGCGCTGGAGGCGATGATCACCCCGGTGGTGGAGGGGATCTGGCCCAAGCGTCGGATCCTCGAGATCTATCTGAATGTGGCGGAGTTCGACGAGGGTGTCTTTGGTATAGAAGCCGCCGCACGGCACCATTTCGGCATCGGACCCGAGGCGCTGACCCCCACTCAGGCGGCGCGGCTGGCCGCCGTGCTGCCCAACCCGAAACAGCGTTCGGCCTCCAACCCCAGCCCGGCGCTGCGCAAGCGGGCGGCGGCAATCCTGGACGGAGCGGCCACGATTCGCCGTGACGGGCGATCCGCCTGTTTCGAGGATTGAATTACTCTCCCTTTCCGGGCATGGAGGTATCCAGCCCGGATCACAGCGAATTGCGGTTATGGCCAAGCTTTATCACGTT
>JAUIBJ010000708.1 GCA_030428025.1 Alphaproteobacteria bacterium | reverse complement strand
GCGGGGTCCAACATGTCCGACAGGATTTGCATTTCCTCGCTCATGACGGCAGGCTAGGACGGAAAACGGGGGGTGACAATGGCAAAGGAAACACCGGAAGTTCAGTCGCTTGACCATCTCGTGCTGACTGTGTCGGATATCGCGGCAACGGTCGAATTCTACACGCGCGCCTTGGGAATGAAGGCCGCCGAATTCACCGCCTCCGACGGCCAGACGCGGCATGCCCTGAACTTTGGCGCGCAGAAGATCAACCTGCATCCCGCCGGCAGCGCCATCACGCCCCGCGCGGCGCGGCCGACGCCCGGAAGCGCCGATCTCTGCTTTCTCAGTGCCACGCCGGCCGAGGTATGGATGGCGCATTTCGAAGGGCTTTCCATCGAGGTGATCGAGGGGCCCGTGCCCCGCGCCGGCGCGCAGGGGGCGATCATGTCGGTCTATATCCGCGATCCGGACGGTAACCTTGTTGAGGTGGCCAACCCCGTGGGCGAGTAGCGGAGCGGTATGCAGGGCGGTCAAGATTTCCCGCCATTGCGGGGAAGGTGCGTAAGAGTTTGTGCGCTAAACCGCTTCCGCGAAGCTTTCGGCACAGAAGCGTTCCACCCGCAGTGTCTCGCTCCAGTGATCCTTCGGCAGGCCGGCCTTGCGCTTGAGCGCCGACAGGAAATCCTTCGGCTCAGGAAGGCTCTCCCAGACCATCGGAAGGAAGACACCGCGCCGCCCGGCATCGCGCAGGACCAGCCCGTCGCGGCCCGGCACGAGGCGGTTCAGCAGATCGGCTTCGCTTTCGACCTGCATCGGTGCGGAGGGCGACAGGACGGCGATCTTGATGGCGATTCGCCCGATCTCGGCAAGGATCACAGGCGCGAAGCGCGGGTCGCTGAACCCCGACTTAACCGTGTTTTCCACCACGTCCGACACCAGTGGCTGATGCGGCAGTAGCGAGCCCACGCAGCCGCGGAGCGCGCCTTCCATCCGCAAGGTGACGAAGGCCGCGCCATGCCCACGAAGCGGCGGGGCAAAACTGCCGGTGTTCACTTGCGGCATCCGGCCCTTCTGGGCCCGAGACATAAGAGCCTGACGCGCCACCTTCAGAAGTGCCGCGCGCTCGCCGGGAAGAAGGATTTCGGCGGTTGCGTCGTATAGCGCCCAGGCGCCATAGCCCACGGTGCGGCCCGGGTCGCGCGTCACCGCCGCGCTGTTGGCCATAGCCAACCGCTGTACGCGCAGACCCTTGCCGAAGAGCGAAGTGACGAAACCGCGTATGCCGGCTGCGCCGCAGGCATCGGAGCCTGTCAGCCGGTCGGCCTCGCCTGTCTCGATCAGCTTGGCGGTCGCGGCATCGCGGGCCTCGGCCTCCTCCTGCGTCAGGAAATGGCTGAGGTCGCTGGAGAGGACGAAAAGCGGCGGCCGGTCGCCCAAGGCGGCCAGCGCATCGACGAGCGCCGCCACCTGCGCCTCCGAGGCGCGTCCGATAACTACAGGCACTACCGGCACGCCGGGATGCAGGCGGTTGAGGAAGGGAAGCTGGGTTTCGATGCCGTGTTCCCGGTCATGGGCGGCATCCTCGACATGGGCGAGGCCGGAATTGACCAGCATGTCGCGCGCCGCGCCGTCGATGTGCGTCTCGAACCCCGGCATCGCATAGCGGTCCTGCGACGGCAGGGCGCAGCCCTCGAAGGCATGCCGGTGCGACGGCGACAGAACGACGATACGCTCCGGTACATCCTCCACCGTCGCGTTGAGCGCGGCAGCGGTCAGCCGGCCGGAAAAGGGATAGCCCGCATGGGGCGAAATCACGGCGCGGGGCCGCGCCACCGGTGGACCGGCGGTCTTCAGACAATCGTCCACCTCTGCCCTCAACGCCTGAGCGTCTCCGGGAAAGAAGCGCCCCGCCACGGCGGAGGGGCGTGCCGATATGTTCGCCTGCCTGTTCATTTGTCGTTACCCGATCCCTACATAGGCAGCAGACGACACGAAACAAACCCCGATCGACATGCATCCCACACGCTACTGGACACAAGAGGCCGACGGCCGCCTGAAATGCACGCTCTGCCCGCGCTACTGCACGTTGCGCGACGGACAGCGTGGCATGTGCTTCGTGCGCCGGCGCGAGGGCGACCGGCTGGTGCTCGACACTTATGGCCGCTCCACGGGCTTCTGCATCGACCCGATCGAGAAAAAGCCGCTCAACCATTTCCTGCCCGGCACGCCGGTTCTGAGCTTCGGCACCGCGGGCTGCAACTTGGCCTGCAAGTTCTGCCAGAACCACGAGATATCGAAGAGCCGCGAGGTGGACAGCCTGGCCGATCAGGCCAGCCCCGAAACCATCGCCCGGGTGGCGCAGGCGCAGGGCTGTGCCTCGGTGGCCTTCACCTACAACGACCCGGTGATCTTTCACGAATACGCGATCGACACCGCGGCCGCCTGCCGCGAGGCGGGCGTGCGTCCGGTGGCCGTGAC
>JAUIBJ010000707.1 GCA_030428025.1 Alphaproteobacteria bacterium | reverse complement strand
GCCCGCCCGGTGGGTCGCAACCTCGATCAGCGGATGGGAGAGAAGGTCGGCCGGTCGGGTGATCGCCGCCGCGATATCGGGGCGGGCGACGGGATACAGCACCTCGTCCATGAGATGATCATGCGCCGCGCCATAGGCCGAGGGCGCGCCGAAAATGATCTGGAGATCGGCAAAGCCCTGCAGGAAATCGCCCGCGGCATTGCCCGTCGTCAGGTTCAGCGCGATATCTGGGTGCCGGTCGACAAAGTCGGCGTGAAGCGGCGCCAGTACGCCTTGCGCGAAGATCAGGACCGACCGGACATAAAGCCGCTCTTCCCGCGCCCGCCCGAACAGCCCCGCCGTGGAGCTTTCGAGCGTGACGAGCGAGGTCTGGACCGAGGGCAGATAGGCCCGCCCCGTTTCCGTAAGCCGCACCGCATGGGCATGGCGTGTGAAAAGGGGCGTGCCGAGGTGATCCTCCAGTGCCCGGATCTGCTGGCTGACGGCGGGGGCGGACATGTTCAGTTCCGCCGCCGCGCGGGCAAAACTTTCCGTCCGCGCCGCCGCCTCGAAGACGCGCAGCCAGTTGAGCGAGGGGATGCGGGTACGGTTCATATACCGAGATTAAGCTCAGCTTATCCTGACCGGCAAGAGATAGCGTGCTGAAATGGGACCTGCCTGCATTAGCGTGGCCCAACGCGAAGGACAGGAGACAGGCAATGAGTGTGCCCTTGATCGACGGACGCCTCTCGGAGGTCGAGAAGGCGCGGTACTGGGAGGACGGCTACCTTTTCCCGATTCAGGCGATCAGCCCGGAAAAGGCGCGCGCCTGGCGGTCGGAGTTGGAAGCGATAGAACATGACTGGCTCGATGCCGGACTGCCGCTTCCCCTCAACACCTACAAGCGGGTCAACGCCAACTGCGTGCTGCCGCTCGCCCACCGTATCGGCACCGACCCCGCGATCCTCGACATCGTCGAGGGCATTCTCGGCCCCGACCTGCTGATCTACGGGGTCGAGTTCTTCGTCAAGGAGCCGCGCACGAAGCATAAGGTCTCCATGCATCAGGACCTGACCTATTGGGGCCTCGGCGCCATCGACGGAATGGTGACAATGTGGCTCGCGCTTTCGCCCGCCACCCGCGCCTCGGGCTGCATGGAGTTCGTGCAGGGAAGCCACCTCAACCCGATCCTGCCGCATGAGGACACCTTTGCCGAGGACAACCTTCTGTCCCGCGGCCAGGAGGTGAAGGTGGATGTCGCGCCCGAGGACCGGGTACCCATCGAACTCATGCCCGGCCAGATCAGCCTGCATCACGGGCTCACGATCCACGGCTCCGGCCCCAACACCACCGACGACCGCCGCATCGGCGCGGTCGTCCGCTATGTCACCCCCGAGATCGCCCAGCTTGTCGGTGACAAGGACTATGCCATGCTCGCCCGCGGCGCGGACCGGATCGGAAATTTCATCAACTACGCCCCGCCGACCGCGAATTTCACTCCCGCGAGCCTTGCGCTTTACGAGGAAATCCGCTCCGCTCAGGCGCAGTTCCTGATGAAGGGCACGACAAACGACAAGGGGCTATACGCGAGGGCGAACTGATGGAAACCGTGAAGTTCCGGCAGATGAAGGACGGCACGAAGGAGGAATACGAATTCCTCACCGCGCATGAGATCGATCACACCAAACACACCGCCGACCGGCTCTTGACCGCGCTCGTCGACCTCGACAAGTCGCTCTCCGGCTACCAGATCACCCGGCTCGGCCATTCGGTGCAGTCCGCCACGCGGGCATGGCGCGACGGGGCGGATATCGACTGGGTCGTCTCGGCGCTTCTGCACGATATCGGCGACATCTACGCGCCCTACAATCACGACGAATATGCCGCGACGATCCTGAAACCCTTCGTGCGAGAGCAATGTACATGGTGCGTCCAGACGCACGGGGATTTTCAGATGCTCTATTACGGCCACCATCTGGAGGGTTTCGACCAGCACAAGCGCGAACGCCACCGGGGCCACCCCTATTTCGACGACTGCGCCGAGTTCTGCGAACGCTGGGATCAGGCGAGCTTCGACCCGGACTACGATGATCTGCCGATCGCGTTCTTTGCGCCCATGGTGCGCGAGGTCTTTGCCCGCAAACCCTATGACCCCAAGGTCATCCGGGCGGGGGAACGGGTGCCCCTGACGGATGCGAAGGTGGCAGCGGGCCGGTGAGGTCCAGGCCGCACCGGACCTCGACGCGTTGAGATGACTTCGCTACGGAAAATCGCCATGACGCAGGGGGCACGCCTTCATGGTGACATATTTCCGTGTCGGTTCTGTGCGCCTGTCCGCATCGTTTTTTCGGGGTCCGGCCTATGCGCTTTTTTCTCTGGGCATGGAACGTCCTGAAATATGTCGCGGTCGGATCGTTGATCTGGATCATCGGGGCGCTGTTCTTCGGAGACAGCATGGCATTCCGCAGCCGCTCAGGCCCGGTGCAACTCGTCGT
>JAUIBJ010000037.1 GCA_030428025.1 Alphaproteobacteria bacterium | reverse complement strand
CCTGCCGGTCTTCGTGGCGGGCCGGATCAACCAGCCGCAGGTGGCCGAACGCGTGCTGGAAACGGGCGCGGCGGACATGTGCGGGATGACCCGCGCGCTCATCTCCGACCCAGAAATGCCCGAGAAGGCTCGGGCTGGCCGGCTCGACGACATCCGCGCCTGCGTGGCCTGCAACCAGGCCTGCATCGGCCATATGCTGACCGGCCATCCCATCTCCTGCATCCAGCATCCCGAAACCGGGCGCGAGCTGACCTATGGCCGCATCGCGCCGGCGTCTCGCCCGCGCCGTGTGCTGGTGGCGGGCGGCGGGCCGGCGGGGATGAAGGCGGCCGTGATCGCCGCCCGGCGCGGCCATGCGGTGACGCTCTGCGAGTCCGGACCCGCGCCGGGCGGGCAGGTGGCGCTGGCCCAGATGCTGCCGGGACGGGCGGAGTTCGGCGGGGTGACGACGAACCTCTCTCGCGAGGTGGAAAACGCGGGGGTCGAGTTGCGCCTCAACTGCCCGGTCGACCGTGCCCTGATCGAGGAGATGGAGCCGGAGGCGGTGATCGTCGCCACCGGCGCCACGCCCTACCGCCCCGCCATCGAGGGCGCGGAAGAGGGGCACGTGGTCGACCCTTGGGCGGTGCTGCGTGGCGAGGCGAATGTCGGCCCCCGCGCCGTCATCGCCGACTGGCGCTGCGACTGGGTGGGGCTGGGGCTGGCCGAGCGGTTGGCGCGCGACGGCTGCCACGTCAGGCTCTGCGTCAATGGCACCATGGCCGGGCAGAGCATCCCCCAATATGCGCGGGATGCCTGGCTGGGCGATCTTCACCGGCTGGGAGTGGAGATCGTGCCGTATATGCGGCTTTACGGGGTGGATGCGGACACGGCCTTTTTCCAGCATGTACTCAGCGGCGAACCGGTGATCCTCGACGGGGTCGACACGCTGGTTGCGGCGCTTGGCCATGAGGCCCGGACGGCGCTGGCCGACAGCCTCGCCGACTGGCCGGGCGAGATGCGCCAGATCGGCGATTGCCTCAGCCCCCGAAGCGTCGAGGAGGCCGTGCTGGAGGGCCTGCGCGCGGGCTGCGCCCTTTAGCGGACAGGATCGGAAAGGAAGATGGGATGATCCACATGTTGTCGACCTTCGATCTGACTCCCGACGAAGAGTCGGACGCCTTCCAGGCTGCCTATGCCGAGTTCGTGGCCGAACTGGAGGCGGCGGACCTCATCGCCGCAGCGGGTCCCATCGGGCGCCGCGTGGCAGACACGCCGATGGATACCGACAGGGCCCGCACGCAGCAGATGTTCTCGGTGATGTCGTTCCGCGACCGCATTCAGCTCGATGCCGCCTATGCCCATATCGCGGCCCGGCGCGCGCCCGCCACCGCCACGCATCTCGACATGCACCGGCGCATCGTCAACGCGGTCTTTCTGTGCTGGGAGGATCAGCTTCCCGGCGCTTCCTCGCCCGCTTCGGCATAGACGGCGATCACGCAGCCCGTTTCGGTATGTGAGGTGTGTTCCGTTCCTCCCGCCAGCCACACCACGTCGCCGGGCCTGTAGACCGTGCCGTCATTGTCGATGAGCTCTCCCTCGATCATAACGAATTCCTCGGCCCCGCCGTGACGGTGCGGGGTGGATTGCGCGCCGGGCTCCATCCGATAGATGTAGAACCCCACGTCGCGCGGCGTGTCGGGATTGAGCTTGATGAAGGACGTGCCCCGCTCGCTGATGCCCTCCGGGTCGTAGGGCGAGTAGGCCGCCTCGTCGCGGATATTGGCCACCTTGCGTTCATGCGGCTGGATCGGTTTCATCGCGGACACCTTTCGGGTTGGGGTGAGTATGGGATCGAGTATTGAATATCCATTCAATGAAGGCAAGCTAATCCATTGGTTTAAAGACCAAATGAGACCAGCATTGCGGCACGTCTGGCCTTCGCCTTGCGGCGCTGTTAAAGCAGCGGAATGGCACAGCTTCTGATCGTCTATTTCTCGCGCACCGGCGGCAGCCGGCAGATGGCCGAGGCCGCGGCCGGGGCCGCCCGCGAGGAGGCCGACACGCGCCTATTGACCGCCGAAGAGGCCGGCCCGGACGACCTTTTGCAGGCCGACGGCTATATCTTCTGCGCGCCCGAGAATCTCGCCGCCATTGCCGGGGGCATGAAGGAATTCTTCGACCGCTGCTATTACCCGGTTCTTGGCCGGATCGAGGGGCGGCCCTATGCGCAGATGATCTGTGCGGGCTCGGATGGCGAGAACGCCATGCGCCAGACCGCACGCATCGCCCAGGGCTGGCGGCTGAAGCCGGTGCAGGAACCGCTGATCGTGTGCACCCATGCCCAGAGCCCGGAACGGATCCTTGCCGAAAAGTCCATTCCCGACGACGAGCTGGAGAAATGCCGCGAGATCGGCCAGGCGCTGGCGGCAGGGCTGAGCATGGGCATGTTCTGAGCGCCGCTTAGGCGCGAGGGGCCATTGCCGGCCCCGCATCTCCGCATTATCTGAAGGGGTGGAATCCGAGATGGCGGAGCCGGGTCACATGTCCTTCGACGAGATCGTGCGCGTCCTCTCCACCCCGGCCACCCACGGGGCGGTCGCGCCTGTGGAGGTGATCGAAACCCATGCCGCGATGGTCTTTCTGACCGACAGCGACGCCTACAAGATCAAGCGGCCCGTGCGGTACGACTATCTCGATTTCTCGACCCCGGAGAAGCGCCGGGCGATGCTGGATCACGAGCTTGAACTGAACCGGCCCTTCACGCCCGAGCTCTATCTGGGCCTCGTTCCGATCACGTGCGGTGCGGATGGCGGGCTGGAGCTGGACGGGCCGGGCGAGCCGATCGAGTGGGCCCTTCACATGCGTCGCTTTCCCAAGGGGGCGGAGCTTTCGGCGGTGGCGGATCGCGGCGAAATCGATTTCGGGCTGGCCGAGCGGATCGGGCGCAGCATCGCCGAGTATCACGACCGGGCGCCCCGGCGGGACGCGGACGGGCAGGCACTTGCGGGCGAGATCGCGGACGAACTGAAAGGCGCCTTCGCCGGGATGGGCGACGTGCTCGGCGATGACGCCGTCGCGCGGTTCAACGACCAGGTCGCCGCCGCGCGCGACCGCCACGGCGCGCTTCTGTCGGCGCGGGGGCGGGCGGGCTATGTGCGCCGCGGACATGGCGATCTGCATCTGGGCAACATGGCGCTGCTCGACGGCCGCCCGGTGCCCTTCGATGCGCTGGAATTCGATGAACGGCTGGGCACGCTGGATGTGCTTTACGATCTGGCCTTCATGATCATGGATTTGCTGCATCGCGATCTTCGCTCGGCGGCCAACGCAGTGCTGGGGTCGTGGCTTTTCCGGGCGGGGGACTCCGCGCATCTGGACGGACTGGCGCTATTGCCGCTCTTTCTGGGACTGCGGGCCGGCATCCGGGCGATGGTAGCGGTTCAGAAGGCCCGGCTGGCCAAGGAAGGGGGCGAGGACGGGTATGACGATGCAAGGCGGTATCTGGCCCATGCGCTGGACCATCTCGCGCCGCCGGCGCCGAGCCTTGTAGCCGTGGGGGGCGTCTCCGGCACGGGCAAGACCACGCTGGCGCGCGGGCTGGCGCCGCGCCTCGGACCGGCGCCGGGGGCGGTGCATCTGCGCAGCGACCTTGAGCGCAAGGCGATGTTCGGGGCCGACCCGCTGACGCCGCTGCCCGAGTATGCCTATTCCGAGGCAGCCAGCCGGCAGGTCTATGCCCGGCTCTGCGAACGGGCCGGGCGGGCGTTGTCGGCCGGGCATTCGGTGGTGGTCGATGCGGTCTATTCGGACGCGGAAGAGCGCCGGGCCCTTGCCGATGTGGCGCAGCGCTGCGGCGTGCCGTTGACGGGTCTGTGGTTGCGGGCGGGCGAGGAGACGCTGGTGGCCCGCGTCACGGCGCGGCAGGGCGATGCCTCGGATGCCGATGCGGGGGTTGTCCGGCGCCAGTTGGCCCGCGAGCCCGAGGCACGGGACTGGGTGCAGATCGACGCCTCGGGCGAGGCTTGCACAGTGCTGGCCCGGGCGTCGCGAGCGCTGGGGCTGGGTGGCGGCGGGCCGGCCTGAGCCCGCGGCGGCGCCGGTCCTTGCTTTCGGTTAAGGCGCCCGGGCGGGACCTGTCGCAGAATGGCGCCTGAGTCCCGGCGCCGGCGGCAGGCAGACGCTGACGAGACGGCGGCGCAAAGCGCCGCGACAGCAAGAGGAGAGGCCCCCGTGGTGACGTCCAGTCCGCAACCGCCCGAACAACCCCGAAAGGCGCCCCCCGGCCCCCGACCAAGGCGTGTGCGCGACGTGATGCGCCAGCCTGCGGTCACGATCCCCGCCACGGCCACCGTCGCCGAGGCGGCGCTGCTGATGCGCAGTTCCAACGTGGGGCTTCTGTCGGTGACCGAGGCGGGGCGGGTGGTGGGGGTGATCACCGACCGCGACATCGTGATCCGCGAACTCGCCGAGGCGCCGCCGGGCCCGCAGCGACCGGTGGGCGCGGTCATGAGCCGCGAGATCGTCCGCTGCCTGGACAGCGAAACGGTCGAGACCGCGGCCATCCGCATGGCCGACAATCAACTGCGCCGCCTGCCGGTCTTCGACGCCGCGGGCGTGCTGGTGGGGGTTCTTTCGCTCGACCGGATCGCCGAGGAATATTGCGAGCATCTGGCCGGGGAGACCCTGGGCGAGATCGTCGAGACGCGCGGGCCCCTCCTGGATCGCAGCGAGGGCGAGGCGCCCTGATGTCGCGGATCAGGCGCGGGCCGGGAGGATCTCGCCCTTCAGAGCCCGGCGATCGACCGCGGCCAGTTGCGCCAGCCCGTCGCCGTCGAGCACCTTGATATTCATGTGGTCGGTCATCTCGAGAATGCCGTTCCGGACCATACGACGCATCGTCCGGCAGACATGAACCGAGGACAGACCGATGAAATCGCCCAGCTGCTGTTGGGTCAGCGGGATATGGAATTCCGGCGTCCCGCCGTCGCAGACTGTGCCCAGCCGGATGCAGAATTCCAGTAGCGCATAGGCCACACGCATCTCGGCAGTACCCTTGCCCAGCCGCAGCATGCGTTCGGCCCGGCGCGCCTGATCTGCGCCCTTGAGCCGGTGCTCGTGGCGGTGCAACTCCGGCCATTCGGCCGTCATCCGTTCCCAGCTGGCATAGGGCATGGCCGCCAGCGAGCCATCGGTCAGCGCCTCGATGCTGACGGACGAGGTGATGCCATCGGCCGCCGCCGGGTCGACGATATCGCCGGGCAGAGCGAAGTCGATGATTTGTGTCTGACCCTCGTCGAGCGACTTTGACAGCGACAGCCAGCCCTCCAGAACGCAGAAGACCGAATGGCATTCGTCGTTTTCGAGAAGGATGACGGCACCGTCGTGAAACGGGCGGGCGTGTTGATTGAAAGCGTTGCGCACGCGTTCCGAAAGTTCCAAATTTGGGTCTGACGCGACCGCGCGCGAAGGTTTGCCGTTCTTGTCCACAAAAAGCACGTCAGAATACATTTCGGCGTCCCCTTTTCCTGTGCCCCGCGTCGATGAGACGAGGCTAGGTGATCGAAACGACGACGTTCACACACTCCGACCACACGCATTCGAAGCCTAGCATAGGTGTTAGGTATCATGTTGATTTAAATCATTCTGCCCGCGTCGGCCCGGTCGCTGCATGTCTGACCGGAGGAGCGGCAGCACAACAAACATTTGAATAGGTTAATATGTTGCGCGCCTTTCTTCGCCGACGGCCCGAGCGTTTCGAACAGGCCGGATTTGACCGCTTTTCGCGAAACCAGGGGCCGGTCCGCAGCCGGAAGGCGAAACCGGGCCCGCCGCGATGTGCGAATCGCTTTTCCTCGCCGAACGGGTGGGGACAAAAAGAACGCGACCGCGCCCAGGGATGCCGCGCGGCCGCGTGAAAAGGCCCGATGGAGATCAGGCCTCTTTTCTCACCTCAATCTTTCGGCTTGGCTGTTGCGCCTCCGCCGTCTTGGGCAGGCGCACCGTCAGAACGCCGTTCTTGAATGTGGCCTCGATCCGGTCGTGGTCGATCCCCTCGGGCAGGCGAACCGACCGCTTGAAGAATCCGAAGCGGCGTTCGCAGACATAATAGTCGCTGTCCTTTTCGCCCTCCTCGACATCCTCCTTCTTCTCGCCGCTCAGCGTCAGGGTGCTGTCGGTGACCTGAATGTCGATGTCCTTCTCTTCCATTCCCGGCAGGTCCGCCACGAGACGGAGCTCATCGGGCTTGTCGATCACGTCCAGTTTCGGCATCGACGCCGCCGACACCATCGCGCCCGGCCGGAACCGGTGGCGCAACGGGGCGAAGGCGTTGCCGGAATAGACCTCGTCGAACAGGTTTTCGATCTCCTCGCGCAGATCCCGGAAGGGGCGGCGGCTGCGCTCGGGTACGCTCGCGGTTTCGGTTTTCGCGGGCGCGCTTTCCGTTTCCTTTGCCATTCTTCATCTCCTTTTTTTGCGAGTCGCGAGCAAGGGACAAGCTCATGCAGCGCAGAATGGCGCGGTTGCGCCGTCCGTGCCTTAACCGCGATCAACCGCGCCTGTCGCCGCGCGTCCGGAGAGGTGATCAGCCAGCGGCGCCGAGCCGCGCGGCCTCGTCCATCAGGTGGACGACCTCCTCGTCGGTGGTCTGGCGGAAATCGTCGTAATGGGCGCCCACGCCGTAAAGCGGCACGGGGCGCAGCAGGCAGATCGCCTCGTCCACCTCGCCTTCGAGGTCGCGCAAGGTGTCAGGCGCGCCCACCGGCACCGCCATCACCAGCTTCGCGGGCCTCCGCTGACGCACCGCCTTCAATGAGGCGCGCATGGTGGCGCCGGTGGCGATGCCGTCATCCACGACGATCGCCGTGCACCCTTCGACAGGCAGCGTCGCGCGGCCTTTCAGGTAAACACCGCGCCGGCGCCGGATCTCCTCCAGCTGGCCCTGCGCCAGCCGGTCGATATCGGCCCGCGACAGGCCGGCATGGGCGGCGATGCCTTCGTTGATCACGATCTGCGGATCGTCGCCATTGACCACCGCCGCCGCGGCCAGTTCGGGCTGCGACGGCACACCGATCTTGCGCACCATCACCAGGTCCATCGGCGCCTTCAGCGCGCGGACCAGTTCTATCGCCACCGGCACGCCGCCGCGGGGCAGGGCCAGGATCACCGGATCGGCGTAATCGCGGGCGGAGATCTCGCGGGCGAGCGCCTTTCCGGCGGCGCTGCGGTTCGCGAAGCGGGTCATGGCCTGTCTTCCTGTTGTCCGATCTGCTGGCGGATCGTCACGAAACTCATGATGTCGCGCATGGTCAGCATGCCGATAAGCCTGTCGTCTTCGATGACCATCAGCCGGCTGGTGTTGAGCTTGCGCATCAGGTCCAGCGCGTCGAGCCCCGAGCGGTCGGGCCCGATGGTGCGGGTGCCGCTATTCTCCGCAAGGATGTCGGCGGCGGTGAGCCGCGTTCGGTCTTCCGCCGACAGCCGGCCCACATCCTGCAGCGTGACGCAGCCCAGAAGGTGCCGGCCGCGCACGACCGGAAACACCTTGTGGCTGAAACGATAGAAGTAGCCCTCTATCAGCGCCTCGACGGGGGTGTCGGCCGGTACCGCCACCGGATCGGCCACCATCAGGCGACGCACGTCTACATCCTCCAACTCGGTCTTCATCATCATCTGCGCTTCCGACGACTGCGCCGCGCCCATGATGAAAAGCCCGATCAGCGCCTGCCACATGCCGGCGACGAAATTGCCGCTCACCACGCTGAAGACGCCGAGCGCCAGCAACAGGAGCCCCAGAAACCGCCCGGTTCCGGCGGCCATGCGTGTGGCCCGGGCCAGATCGCCCGTCCACCACCACACGCCCGCGCGAAAGACGCGCCCACCGTCGAGCGGGAAGGCGGGCAGCAGGTTGAAGGTGGCCAGGATCAGGTTGATCGTCGCCAGATAGGCGAACATGGCCCCCAGTGGCGCGTCGGCCGTGACCTCGGGCAGAAGCGCCGTGATCGCGAAGAACAACCCGGCAAGGATATAGCTCGCCACCGGCCCGGCGATGGCCATCAGGAATTCCGATACCGCGCTCGGCGGCTCGCGCTCCATCTCGGCCACGCCGCCGAAGATGAAAAGCGTGATCCCGGAAATGGGAATGTCGAAGCGCCGGGCCACCAGCGCGTGCGCGAACTCGTGGAAGATGATCGACAGGAAGAGGCCCAGAGCACCGCCAAGCCCCAGCCAGAGCGCGGCGGCCGGGTCGAGCCCGTCGACCATGGACGGAAAATAACCGCTTGCGAGCGACCACACGATCAGCACCGCCAGCAGGAACCAGGTCAGGTCGAGGCTGACGCGGAACCCGAGGATGGTGAAGAGTTCCAGCTTCCGGGTGAACATTTGGCCCCCTTTCCGGCGCGATACGCCTTCCATTCTGGGGGCGGTGCGACGCCGGGGCGTTAACCTCGGTCAACGAACGGTCGCTGCCCGCCCCGACTGAGGTAGGCGCGGGCGGGCGGGCTGCCAAGGAGTTCAGGCGAGAAAGCCCGCCAGATCCTCCATCGCAACCACATGGCAATAGATCATATTGATGATCTCCAGTTCCTTGCGGTGCAATTCCTCGGTTGCCGCCGCACAGGCGTCGTGCACCACCAGCACCTCGAAGCTTTCATCGGCCAGCGAGCGTACGGTGGAACTG
Source organism: Alphaproteobacteria bacterium (assembly GCA_030428025.1). Classification (GTDB taxonomy): domain Bacteria; phylum Pseudomonadota; class Alphaproteobacteria; order Rhodobacterales; family Rhodobacteraceae; genus Roseovarius. The sequence goes on along the minus strand of JAUIBJ010000037.1, from coordinate 3,893 downwards.
ACGCACTGGTCGGTGAAGATGCCCGCCACGATCACATGGGTTATTCCGATATTGTGCAGCATCAGACGCAGGTTGGTGCCGGTCAGCGCGCTGTCGGTGGTCTTGGTCACGACGATCTCGTCGCCCTGCGGCGCCAGTTCGGGCACGAGCTGGCTGTCCTCGCGGTCCTTGGGCAGGAGCAGGTAGTTGAAGCCGGGTTTCTTCTGGCTGAGCGAGCGGTCGCGCCCGTCCTGCGTCTGACAGGCGATGCGGGCGAAGATCACCTCCAGCCCCTCCTTCCGCGCCCAGTCGAGCAGCTTGGCGTTGTTGGGGATGACAGTCTTGTTCATCCGGTCGAAGAAGGGCTGCCAGCGCCGGGTTTCCGCGTCGGTCTCCTTCGGCTCCAGATAGGTGTTCTGAATGTCGATCACCAGCACGGCCGTGCGGTCGCGGTCGAGCACGATATCCTCGGGGTCTTCCGCTGTCTCGTAGTAGAAACTGCGGAAGGCCTTTTTCCAGTCGCTCATGCCCGACCCCTCACGCCTTCAGCCCGTCCATCCAGGCTTGACCCAGCCGCGCGGTGGTTGCGGCGAAACCGGGGGCCAGCTCCTGCGGCTCGGGCGCCTCGATATGGCTGCCGATCCATGCCAGAAGGGCCATCCGCCGCAGCATCACGAAGGTGCCGATCTCGGCTTCCTCCTCGGCGCTCATGCCGCGCACCGAGCGATAGCCGCGCACCCAGGCGTCGCGGAGCGCAGGAATGCGCGGGTCGTCCTCGATGAAGCTGATGGCGGCGGCGAAATCGTAGAGGAACCAGCCCCAGCCGCAATCGTCGAAGTCGATCAGGCGGGTGCCGTTCTCGTCCTCCAAGAGGTTCGCCAGCCGCATGTCCGCATGGATCAGGTTGAAGCGGTCCGGCGCCTTGCCGAAGGCGTCGAGCCGGGCCCGGATGGTCTGTTCCACCTCTTCCAGCACCGGCCGCACCTCGTCGGTCACCTCGGGCGCGTCCCGCCAGTCGCCCCATGTGGCGTTCTGGCCGAAAACGGCCTCGGTATCCCAGGTGAGGCGTTCGAAGTTCTCGGGTTTCTTCCAGCGCAGCACATGGTCGTGGCAGCGCGCGGCGATCTGGCCCAGTTCCTCGAAGCCGGCGGTCATGTCGCCGCTTTCGTCCGGCGCCTCGCCCTCGACAAAGTGAAACAGCACCATGAAGCGGGGCTCGGCCAGCCCCTCGATCCGCCCTGTCTGGATCGGGTCGCCGTTCTTGCCCACATAGACGCCGGGCGTCGTCACCACCTTTTCGGCATCGAGCGCTTCCAGCCAGGCCAGTTCGCATTCGATGGCCCTGTGGGTGTGGTAGTTCTCACGATGTATCCGCAGAATCGATTTGTACGCCCCCGGCGCCTCGACCAGATAGGTGGCGTTTTCCGAGACGTTGATCAGCCGGGCCTTGGCGCCCTCCGGCACGTCCCATAGGGCAAGGGATTGCTGGGCCAGCTTTTCCAGATGGCCCAGCATTTCCTCCAATGGCATGTCAGATCCGGACACGGGCAATACCTCCCAGGGTTCAGATTTCTTCCATGGCTTCGAGCGACTCCGGCAGGATCTGCCCGCCGTCGATGACGATCTGCTGCCCGGTGATATAGCCCGCCTCGTCGGAGGCGAAGAACAGCGCCGCGTTGCCGATATCCTCGACATCGCCCAGCCGCTTGAGCGGGATCGAGGCCGCCATCGTGTCGAGATAGTCCTGGCCCAGATCCTGAAGGCCTTCGGTATAGATGTTGCCCGGCATCACCGCGTTGATCGTGGTGTTGTAGCGCGACAGTTCCATCGCGGCGGTCTTGAGGAAACCGAGTTGCCCGGCCTTCGACGCGCCGTAATGCGACCAGCCCGGAAAGCCCGTATGCGGACCGGTAATCGACGAGGTCAGCACCACGCGCCCCTTGCCGGCCTTTTCGAAATGGGGGATCGCGGCCTTCACGCACAGGAAGGACGACTTGAGGTTGGTGGCCAGCACCTGATCCCATTCGGAAGGATCCATGTCGACCATCTTGGTCTGCGGGAAGGCGCCGGCATTGGCGCAGAGCACATGCAGCCCGCCTTGGGCCTCGGCGGTGCTGTCGATCATTTTCTTGACCGATGCCCAGTCGGAGACGTCGCAGACCTCGTGGCGCACATCGCCCTCTATCTCGCTTGCGGCCTTTTTCAGGTCGTCCTCGTTGCGCGCGGCGATGGTGACCTTCGCCCCCTGACGGGCGAAGACCGTGGCGATACCCCGGCCGATGCCTTTTGAGCCGCCGGTGACGATGACGCTTTTTCCCTTGAGCGATGTAAGCATGTTGTGACCTCCCAGTCTCTAAATTAAAGGTTGTTCAGTTTCTTGCGGCGCGCGCGTCCTTGTTGGCCCTCACCAGCCAGGCAATGGCCAGCGCGATCAGGATCAGAAGGAAAGACCCCACCACCGACATCACCCCCAGCGTCGGCACCAGCGGCGAATAGCCCGAGACCATCTTGGCATAAAGCCATTCCGGCAGGGTCGAGTCGGCCCCCGTGGTAAAGAGCGAGAGCGGGAAGTTGCCCCAGCTCAGCAGGAAGGCGAACAGCCCCGCCGAAACCAAGCCCGGCATCAAGAGGGGCAGGGTGATCTCGCGCAGGATGGTCCAGGTGTTCGCGCCCATGTCGCGCGCCGCTTCCTCCAGTGCCGGATCGAAGCTGTAGGCGCGGATGGCCACGATCAGCGTGGCGATGGGCGCGATCCAGACCAGATGCGCCACCACGGCGGTTTTCCAGCTGGGGATGATCCCCAGGGAGTTGAACCACATCAGAAGCGCCAGCCCCAGCACCGTCTGAGGAAAGAAGATCGGCAGCAGGATCAGCTTCTGGAAGGTATTGCGAAAACGCCATTGATAGCGGGCGAAGGCCAGCGCGCCGAAAAAGGCTATGACGACCGAGATGACGGTGACCAGAACCGCCACCGAGAACGATGTTGTCACCAGTTCGCGCACCGTGGAGCTTTCCAGTGCCTCGCCGTACCACTTGGTGGAATAGCGCTTGATCGGGAAGCTCAGATAGCGGGCCTTGGAAATCGAGGCGAAGCCCACCGAGACCAGCGGCAGATAGAGGAAAGCGATGACCAGAAGGCCATAGAGGTACAGCACGATGCGGGTGGAGCGCGAGGCCGGCATCAGCGTTTCCTTCCCATGATCGCGTCGAGATCGACCTTGGAGACGCCGAACAGCGCCAGCGCCCCGATGATCACGATCAGGATCATCGACAGGGCCGAGCCCAGGGGCCAGTTCTGGCCGAAGGTGAACGCGGTTTCGATGTCGTCGGCGATCGCGATCACCGCCTGGCCACCGAGGATCTTCGATTCCGCCAGCGCGCCGGCGGCCAGCACGAAGCTGAGCAGCGAGCCCACCACGATACCGGGCGCGGCCAGCGGCACCTCGATCTGCCACAGGACCTGCCATCGGCTTGCGCCCAGGTCATAGGCGGCCTGACGGGTGTCGTCGGGCACCATGGCAATGCCCTGCGCGAGCGGGAAGAGCATGAAGGGAAGGTAGACATAGACCAGCCCGAAGACGATGATCGGCACGCCGTAGAGCGGGCTGTCGAAGCCCACGCCCGCCCAGGCCCGGAAATGCCCCTCGATCAGCCCTCCCTTCATCAGCGTCAGTACCCAGCCGAAAAGCCGGATGTTTTCCGACACGAAGAGGCTCATCACGATGGCTATGGTCAGAATGATTGTGAAGCGGCCGAAGATCTTGGCCATGGCATAGGCAAGCGGCCAGCTGACCAGAAGCAGGATGGCGGTCGAGGCCAGCGCCATGCCCAGCGACCACAGAAGCGACTTGTAGTAGCCTTGGGCGAAGAACACCGAATAGGCCGAGAAATCCGGCATGTTGGCCAGCGAGAAC